>JBJEFT010000403.1:0-4646 GCA_051874315.1 Candidatus Ornithomonoglobus sp. | reverse complement strand
TTATAACAAAAAGCGCTATCCGTCAAGTGCCGCAGCGAAAATAATTTAAATTTGTTTACATAAAGCAAAAAAGCACAATGATGTGTGCTTTAATTTTTAATTCTTTTCTGTATATCTTCAACAGATGGAAATTGTTTCTCTAATTCCTTAGGTAAGTTATTGGTGATTTTATATTCGCTTATTCCGATAGGCTTTGACATATCCTTGAGTGAATACTCTGCTGCCAGATTATTTTTGCTTTTACATAGCAATAAACCGATTGAAGGATTATCAGTGTCTTTTTTAATATTCCGTCTACCGCAGAAAGATAAAAATTAAGCTGTCCTGCATATTCAGGTTTGAAATCACCGGTTTTAAGTTCTATAACCACATAGGAACGCAGATTGAGATTGTAAAACAATAAATCCACATAGAAATCATCACCGCCGACATTTAAATGATATTGATTCCCTAAAAATGCAAAACCTGTCCCAAGCTCAAGCAACAAGGCAGTGATTTCTCTGACAAGTGCATTTTCTATATCCCTTTCAACCATATCCTCCTTAAACGGAATAAAATCAAAAATGTAGGGATCTTTCATCGTTTGAACAGCGAGTTCGCTCTGCGGTGCAGGAAGTCTGTTTTTAAAATTTGAAATTTTCTCTGCAACGGCTTGTCTTTCATAAAGACCGCTCTCAATCTGATGAATAAGAATATTTCTGGACCAACCGTTTTCTTTTGCTCTTTCAATGTACCATTTTCTTTTGTTAAAGTCTGATACTTTATCCAACAACACAAGATTATGTCCCCAAGGGATTTGTGCAGCAGCCTGTTGCACAAATTCCCTATTCGGATATTCTGCTGCAAACTTAGACATATATTTAAGGTTTCTTACAGAGTATCCTGTAGAATTTGGAAATTCAAGTTTTATATCTCTTGCAAGATTTTCAATAAATTTATTTCCCCAAATTTTATTCTCATTTATTATTAAACCAATATTGTAATAAAGTATAACAAGCTCTCTGTTCACTGATACTGCTGCTTTAAACCGTGAATTATTAATTTCCGCTTTTATATTTTCAACAACAGATAAATATTGATTATCATTCATAAGCATTATCTAATTCTCCTTAACAGCAGTATCATCTTCCCACGGCATAACATCACCGGGCTCGCGGAGGTATTCAAGGATTTCCGCTATACCCTCGCCCGTCTTGCTGTCCACCTCGAAAATGTCGCGGCAGCCGGCAAGCTCCAGCCAACGGCGCGCCTGCGGAAGATCGGCGCGGGGGTTGTTCTTCTGCGTTATTATTCCTATCACGCGGCGGTTTGACACTACCGCGCACGCGGGCGGATAAAGCGAAAACGGCTCCGCAGCGCTTAGCAGCAGCCCCACCACGTCCGCCTCAAAGGCATACATCGCAATAGCGTTTCCAAGCTCCTTTGTCTGTATGTATTCACCGGGTGTATCTATTATAACGTCAAAACGGTTGACATACTGCGTTTTATGATAATGTATCTTTTCGCCCTTCATCGCCTGGGTAAGGGTTGTCTTTCCCGCCTCGGAGCGTCCGACAAGTACAATTTTCTTCATAATAATATGATCCTGTATCAGGTACGCGACAGCTTGCATACCTTAAAGCCGAGTGTTTCCTCACAATAGCTGAGAACAGCCTTAAGACCCGATTCTACATCCGAAATAAGTCCCGTTGTTATGAGCGTGCCGGAGAAGCGGTCAACAAAGCTAAGGTCAACATTTGCGGACTTTGTTGAAAGGTCAGCAGCGATAATTGCGGTTTCCGCCGGACTTACCGTAAGTATTCCGATCGCCGCGCCCGAAAAATCAAGCTCCGGGTTAAGACCAAGCTTCTGATACATGATCGGATCGGGACTTGCGATCACATGCGCAAGCGTTATTTCCTTACCCGGAACAAGCTCCTGTACTATACGAAGTCTGCCTTCCGTATCCCTGCTGTTGAGCAAATCGTTAAAATCCATATCTATGCAACCTGCCTTTCTGTTTCTGTATATATTCTTATTCTATCATAAATCAGAGCAAATTTCCAGTGCTTTTTACAAATTTCTCAGAAAAATGCCCAGAAGCCGAGAAAGCCCAGAACAAAGCTGAATGCCAGAAGCTGCACGAAAAGCAGCGCCAGCGCCGTCACAACAAAATTCCTGTGCTGGGTTTTATGCCTGTAGAGCCACATCGCCAGAGCCGCTCCGGGGGCGCCTCCGATCCACATATGCTTAAAAAGCACTCTTTCCGGCACCCGCTCCGTATTCCGCACCGCATATTTCTTATCCGCCGCAAACAGTCTGAAGGTTTTTATATTTATATACAGTACATATATCACAACAGCGCAGAAAATCAAAAAATTTGCTTTGTTGTTGCTGAACAGCTTAAGCATAGTCGGCGGTACCGGGATCGGCACATGTCTGAGCCATTCATAAAAGGCTGTAAACGAGTCCCTGACCGTATCAAGAATTGACAGAAAAATTTCCCGCAAAAACGCCTTGACCGCAAGTATCTGAGGACTGTTTTCAAAGCTGCTCATCCCTTATTCCTCCCCCGCAAGCTTTGCCGCCTGATCGCTTGTGATAAGCGCGTCAATAATTTCATCCATATCCCCGTTAAGGAACTGCCCGAGCTTGTACAGCGTAAGACCTATGCGGTGATCGGTAACGCGGTTTTCATGAAAATTATAGGTTCTTATTCTTTCGCTTCTGTCGCCCGAACCTACCTGTGACTTTCTTGTGTCGGCGATCTCCTTGTTTCTTTCCGCCTCCATAACCTCGTAAATACGTGAACGCAGAATCTTCATCGCCTTGTCCTTGTTCTGCAGCTGTGACTTCTCATCCTGACAGGAAACGACAATGCCGGTCGGGATATGGGTGATTCTCACCGCAGAGTCCGTTGTGTTTACGCATTGACCTCCCGGTCCTCCGGCGCGGAACACATCGATTCTGAGGTCATTTCGGTTAATATCGACCTCAACCTCCTCCACCTCCGGCAGTACCGCAACCGTAACGGCAGAGGTGTGTATTCTGCCGCCAGATTCGGTTTCGGGAACGCGCTGTACGCGGTGCACGCCGCTCTCATATTTAAGCCGTGAATATGCGCCTTTTCCCTCGATCGAAAAGGAAATTTCCTTATAGCCTCCAAGCTCCGTAGGATTGGAGTTCATTATATCTATCCTCCAGTTGTGGCTCTCGGCATACATTCCATACATACGCATAAGGTCAGCGGCAAAAAGCGCCGCCTCCTCACCGCCTGTACCGCCGCGTATTTCCATAATGACATTCTTTTCGTCATTCGGGTCCTTCGGAAGAAGCAGAAGCTTAAGCTGCTCCCTGCATTCTTCGGCGCTGCTCTGCGCTTCCGAGATTTCCTCCCGCAGCATTTCCACAAGCTCCTTGTCCTCCTCCGTTTCAAGAAGCTCCTTGTCATCTTCTATTGTATCTAAAAGCAATTTATATTTATTGTACTCGTCAATAATCGGCGACAGCTCGCTGTGCTCACGGCAGTAGTCCCGCCATGCCGGCTGATCCGCAATCACCTCAGGGTCGCTTATCTTTTCGGAAACCAGTTCAAATCTTTTTTTTAATGACTCAAGCTTTTCTAACATAAATCCGATTACCTTTCTTCTCGAAAATTCATTAAAGTAATTTTAACCTTTTTTTCTGTTATTGTCAAGGAGAAACCGATAATTTATGCACAATGCTCTTTACTCTGTTCATTTTCCGCCATATTTTTTCTTTCAGTTCACAAAAAATTCATTAAAAAGGTGTAGACATTGCGATTTTTTTCTGTTATAATATTATAGAATTATAGTAGGAAATAATAAGAAGAAAGGACTGAAATAATTTGGCTGAAAACTCTAAGCTCCCTAAGATGAGATTATTAATACTCATTGCGGCTCTTTCCGCAGGTCTTGGACAGTTCGGTATAGCAGCTCATGCCGAAGATACAATAGTATCCGAAAGGGATATGCTTGATCAGGCTGTTGCGCTCTACGAAAAGCTGTGCGGCCAGGAGGTAGAGGTCCCTGCTGTTCTCGCAGACAGTACAGAGGATCCGATTCTTGCAAAGGCAGTTGTGCTAGGCTTTGCCAATACAGATGAGCTTGACTCTATAGCCGACGGGGCAGTTCTGCGTAAGCAGGATGTTATGACCGTCCTTTACAAAACCATAATTGATTTTGACGACTCATTTGCGCTTACAACCGAAGAGGTTGACGAGATCATGAACAAGTGCTACGATAATGCGCTTGTTGAGGAACAAAACCGTGTCGGATATGCATTCATGATCAAGCACGGAATAATTATTGACACATCAAATTCCGAGCCGAATAAGGAAATAAACTGGAATAGCTGCCGAATTCTCGTAAATGTTCTTTATGACTTATTTATGCAGGATATTTCTTTTAATAACGGCGGCACTGAGATAACGATCGGTGCAAATATTACTTCTGTTACAGATGTTCTCGGCGAGCCGGACAGAATAGACAAAAGTGATTATTCTTTCGACTGGTATGTATATAATTCCGATTATAATAATTTCATGATGATTGGTGTTCATGAAGGAAGAATATGCGCTTTCTGCTCCAACAGTAATTTTTCATTTGCCGATATTACTTCAGGCGATGATTATATAAAAATTTATC
>JBJEFT010000402.1:0-4655 GCA_051874315.1 Candidatus Ornithomonoglobus sp. | reverse complement strand
ACGCAGGACCCAGAGCATAGATACAAACTGCGAAATGACCGTGGCAATGGCTGCTCCCCGTATTCCGAGACCGAAGGCAAATATGAAAAGCGGGTCAAGAAGGATATTTAAAACAGCGCCGCACAGCACCGTCACCATGCCGAATCTTGCAAAGCCCTGTGAATTTATAAACCAGTTCATACCCACGCTTATCATTGCAAACACCGTGCCGAGCAGATATATATTAAGATAATCGTTTGCATAGCCGTATGTATCGTCACTTGCGCCGAGCGCGTATATTACCGGAGTTTTAAACGCGTAGCATAATACCATAATTACAACACCGGAGCCGATTATAAGCTCAAAGGTGTTTGTCATGATTTTTTCCGCGCGTTCAATTTTCCCGGCGCCCCTCGCTATTGAGCATAAGGCTCCTCCGCCCTGTCCGAAAAGGGTTGTAAACGCGTTTATCAGCGTTACTATCGGAAATATCAGTCCGATGCCAGTCAATGCAAGTCCCGAAGTACCCGGCAGATGACCTATATACATTCTGTCCGTTATATTATATAAAATCTGAACCAGCTGGGCAATTGTGAGCGGTATCGCCTGAGAAAGAATATGCCGCCTTACGCTGCCCTTTGAAAAATCGTTTTCCATCTCTATGCCGCCTGCTTCTTATTTCGTAAAAACATAGTGAGTGACACTCCGCAGATTATGACATATCCTATAACGCTCAGCAGGTCGGGTATCTGTCCGAACACGAAAAAGCCGAGACCTGCAGCAAATATTATCTGCGTATAGTCGAAAACGGAAATCTCCCTTGCCGGAGCATAGGAGTATGCCGCGGTAATCGTGAACTGTCCGCCCGCAGCGCTTATTCCCGCGCATATGAGTATAATAAGCTGCTGCCATGTCATAGGATGGAAATCAAATATCAGATACGGCAGCGTCAGAATACACGAGAACGCTGAGAAAAAGAATACGATATACGTTTTTCTCTCCCCTTTTTCCGTAAGCCTTCTTACCATTGTATACGCGATTCCTGCTCCCAGTCCGCCGCAGAGTCCCACAAGGCTTGCCGGATTAAGCAGTCCCGGTGTGGGCTTTATAATAAACAGGCTGCCTATAAACGCGGTTATTACCATAGCGCCCTGAAAAAGCGTCACCCGTTCCTTCAGAATAAGAAAAGAAAATATTACCGCAAAAAAAGGTGAAAGCTTGTTGAGCATTGACGCGTCCGCAAGGACAAGATGATCTATCGCGTAGAAATTGCACAGAATACCCATTGTTCCGAACACCGATCTTGTGATAAGCCCCGGCAGACTTCCCTTCCGCCACATAAAGCTCTCTCGGTTTTTAATAAGCGTAACCGCCGCTATTACCGCCGCGACAATATTTCTGAAAAAGCTCTTTTCAATCGAGGGCAGATCTCCCGCCAGCCTTACAAACATATTCATAAGCGCAAAGCAGAACGCGGACGCAATAATGCACAGCGCGCCCTTAGCCTTATCCGATTTTATTATCCCACTCAATTTATGTCAAACCTCTTTTCATGATCGCTTCCGCGATTTTTATTCCGTCAATCGCAGCGGTCATTATTCCTCCCGCGTAACCGGCGCCCTCGCCGCAGGGATATAGTCCCGCTATATTTGACTGCTTTGTTTCCTCGTCGCGGATTATCCGCACAGGTGATGAGGAACGAGTTTCGGGCGCGGTAAGCAGCGCTCCGTCCGCGGAAAAGCCCTTTATTTTCCTATCCATTACCGGCAGCGCCTCGCGCATTGTCTCCGTTACAAAGTCCGGGAGAATATCGTCCAGCCTGCAAAGTCTTATTCCCGGCTTGTAGGTCGGCGTCACCTCAGGCGCCGCGCCGTTGCTTTTAAGAAAGTCGCCTACCGTCTGAGCCGGAGCCGTATAATTTCCGCCGCCAAGCTCATACGCCTTTTTCTCTATTTCTCTCTGGAAGCGGCAGCCCTCAAGCGCATCGTCACCCGGCAGATCCTCCGGCGTCACATTTACAAGAAGCGCGCTGTTTGCGTTCTCACCGTCACGGGCAAAGCAGCTCATGCCGTTTGTCACAACGCCGCCCTCCTCCGATGCGGAGGCAACCACTTCGCCGCCCGGACACATACAGAAGGTATATGCCGTTCTGCAGTTTGAAGTCTTTACCGCCAGCTTATAGTCCGCCGCCGGAAGAAATTTAAACATATCGCCGTACTGACTGCGGCTTATAAGCTCCTGCTTATGCTCTATTCTTGCTCCGATCGCAAACACCTTGCGTTCCATTGCCGCGCCGCTGCTTTTAAGCATCTCAAACGTATCTCTTGCGCTGTGACCCGTGGCAATTACAAGGGTATCGGTTTTTATTTCATACTCGCCATCCGCGGCGCTCACCTTAACTCCGGTAAGCCCCGCGCCGTCGGTAACAATACCGCTGAGCCTTGCGCCGAAGCGCACCTCTCCGTTGTGCCTTATTACATCCTCGCGGAAGCTCTTTACCATTCCGCGCAGCTTATCCGTTCCTATATGCGGCTTTGCGCGGTAGGTGATCTCATACGGAGCGCCGTGCTTTGCAAACTGTTCAAGAACAAAGCCTGTTCTCGGGTCGTTAACGCCTGTTGTAAGCTTTCCGTCCGAAAAGGTCCCCGCGCCGCCCTCTCCGAACTGTACGTTGGATTCCGGGTCAAGCGCGCCCTCATTTTTCAGCCGTTCGATGTCCTTTATTCTTGTGTCCACATCCTGACCGCGCTCAAGAACAATCACCCTCGCCCCGTGCCTTGCCAGCATATACGCGCACAGCATTCCTGCCGGACCAAAACCTGCTATAACAACCGGCTTTACGGGCGGCGCTCCCTTAGGGAACTTGTAGCGCTTATCATTGACGCGTGACGCTCCCTTTATTGTTTTAAGCGCCCTGCTTTCATTATCAAGCCCTATATCAACGGTGTATACATAATGTATATTGTCCTTTTTCCTCGCGTCGATTGACTGCTTCACTATTCTGAAGGACTTAACCCCTTGCAGCTTGTATTTCTTTGCCACAAACTCCGGGAGATTTTCCTCCGGCAGCTGCACCGGATATTTTATATTGTTAATTCGTATCATTTTTTACCTTTCTGAGCAATTCATCTCTGTCATTTTCAAGCCTGCCGCTCATAACCATATCAAGCAGCCCGTTTAAAATATTCCCAAGCTCCTTGCCGGGCTTTATTCCGGCTTTAATAAGGTCATTGCCGTTTATTTTCAGATCCGCCGTCCTATAGCACTGATTTTCACGGATTATTTTATCAAGCAGCATTTCCGTTTCCGCCGGACTTTCACATTTTCCCGTGAGGTTCCCAAGCTGCAAAAGCCGTCTGTACTGCGTCTCACCCATTCTGTTAAGACCGCGTTTTATGCTGTAGCTGTCGGGAATAAGCTTTATATCAATATTTCCGATAAGCTCCGTAACATTGCATCTTGTATCGTTGTCAAATTTAAGGCGGCGCATTGTATTGTCGGCCTCATCCGCATTCATTCCTAAATTATATCCGAGCAGCAGCGCAAGCCTTACTGTTCTGTCACAGCCGGCTGTCCCGGCAAAAACGGACGGAGCGTATATGTTCTTTTCCTCGCAGCCTGCCGCAGCCTTTATTATATCCGCATTGTTTTGCAGTATATAATCCGATAGCCTTTGAGGATAGTCAAGCATCCGCAAAAGCTCCTCCCTTATACGCTCTGCCGATATATTTTTAATCAGTCCGATATTGCGGTAAGCGCTTTTTTTCGTTTCTTCCTCAATTTCAAAGCCAAGCTGACAGGCAAACCGCCACGCTCTTAAAATTCTCAGCGCGTCCTCCTTAAAACGTTCATCGGGATTTCTAACGCTTCTTATTATGCCGTTTTTTATATCACAGATACCGCCGAAGGGGTCCGATATTCCGTCATACGGACTAAAGGCTATCGCGTTCATTGTAAAGTCGCGCCTTGACAGATCCTGTTCTATATCCGTTGTAAACTCAACATAGTCCGGTCTGCGGTTATCGCTGTATGACCCGTCAATTCTGAAGGTCGTTACCTCATAGGGCGTATGATCCGCCATAACCGTTACGGTCCCGTGCTTAAGCCCCGTAGGAATTACATGATAGTCTCTGAAAATCTCCATAGCTTCCTCCGGCAGCGCCGAGGTGCATATATCATAATCATGCGGCGCCCGCCCAAGAACCGTATCGCGCACACAGCCGCCGACTATATACGCCTTATAGCCCGACCTATAAAGCCTTTCTATAAGCTCAGACGGAGCCTTTGGGATTTTGATTTTCATTATATGCCTCCTCCGTATGCAAACGACTGCGGTCTGCCCCTATGATTTTATATAATAGCACAATTTCACCTTTTTGTAAATATAAAATGTCATTTAAATTATTGTTTAGCGGCAAGCCAACCCCCTTTCCGTCGCTGCGCTCCTCCCTTCCCCCTTTTTGATACCGCCTTTGGCGGTCTAAAAAAGGGGGACAAGAGATTGGTGGGGCGCCGCACTCCTTGTCCCCCTTTTTTTAGAACCGCGTTAGCGGTTATCAAAAAGGTGAACAACGCTTTAGCGTTGTAGGCGTGTTGCAAAGCAACAAACGCCGTAGCCGAAGGGAGGGAGAAAATCGCAAAGCGATTTTCGGAAGGGGGGTTGGCAGCTAAACAAT
>JBJEFT010000401.1:0-4671 GCA_051874315.1 Candidatus Ornithomonoglobus sp. | reverse complement strand
ACGCTCCTGAGTACAAGTGCATTCTTGACCTTATGGATGCTGTTGACAGCTACATCCCGACACCGGACAGAGCTGCAGATCAGCCGTTCCTTATGCCAATCGAGGATATCTTCTCAATCTCAGGCCGTGGTACAGTTGCTACAGGTAGAGTAGAGAGAGGTACAATCAAGGTTAACGAAGAAGTTGAGATCATCGGTCTTACAGAAGAGAGACGTAAGGTTGTTGTTACAGGTCTTGAGATGTTCAGAAAGAGCCTTGATGTTGCAGAAGCAGGCTTCAACGTAGGCGCGCTTCTCCGTGGTGTTGCAAGAACAGAGATCGAGCGTGGTCAGGTACTTGCTAAGCCGGGTACAGTTAATCCGCACACAAAGTTCTCAGCTGAGGTTTATGTTCTTACAAAGGACGAGGGCGGCCGTCACACACCGTTCTTCAACAACTACAGACCGCAGTTCTATTTCAGAACAACAGACGTTACAGGCGTAATCACACTTCCTGCAGGTACAGAGATGTGTATGCCTGGCGATAACGTAAAGATGGAAGTTGAGCTTATCACTCCGATCGCTATCGAGAAGGGTCTCCGTTTCGCTATCCGTGAGGGCGGCAGAACAGTAGGTTCAGGCGTTGTTTCAGAAATCGAGGAATAATTACTGTTAATAAATAGTTATTAATATCTGACTGTTAAAGGTACGACCGGGAAATCGATCGTACCTTTATTTAATAAGGAGAATAACATGGAAGAGGGAACAACTGTAAAGCATGTAGGACTTAAGGTTACAGGACTTGTTATCGGTATTATTGCCGCAATTGCGTTGGTATCGGTAATTTTTTCTCTGACTGCATTGCCGGTTATAAAATACAGCAATGCTCAGAAAAATGCGGCAGCAGGCAACTATGATGTTGCCACAAGAATTTTATATCATATGAGTTATAAGGATTCGGAACAGAAATTCGGCGAATACGCTCTTGCAGCGGGTGAAAAGTTTTTAAGTGAGGGTGATGTAGAAAATGCATCAATTTATCTTACATACGCTGTAAATTCTCAAAATGAAGAAGCCGCGGCAAAAGCGCAGGAATATTTTGATAAAGGCTCGGAGGAATAATTTCCTCCGATTTTTTTATATTTTAATGCAACCTTTTTGGGGTGTTATTCGTATTATATACGACGGGAACTTAAACAGAGTTTTATGCGTCTAATAAAATATAATAAAACAGAGGAGATAATAACATGAACAAAAAAATAATTTCATTACTTATTGCGGGAGCAATGCTCTCATCGGCAGCGGCGGCATTTGCGGCTGATACTGAAATTAACCCTATTTCGGCAGTATCGGCGGAGCAGACAGCTGAGGATAAGGCGGCTGTAAATCAGTACATAGGAACTGTAAAATCGGTTGATAAGAATATTGTTACTGTGGCTGTTGAGGCTGAGGATGGAGAGTATGAGGCTGCATTTTGGGTAACAGACAGCACTCCTGTATATGACATCAACGGAAATGAGGCTGATGAGGTTAAGGCGGGAGATAAGGTTATTGTCCTTTCAACAGCGGGTCTTTTAACAAAGGATATAAAGCCCGTAAGCGCGTTGATAATAAACAATGAGGATATACCGGGTTCGGTTTATTATGATACATTCTCAAAGTCTGAGATGGGCTTTATAAGCTCTGACGGAGAGCTTGTTTTAAATATTGAGGACGAGCTTGAGGACGAGTATGACGGAAAAACGCTTCTCGTATTCTATAATATTATGACATTAAGTATTCCGGCGCAGACAAATCCGACACAGATAGTCGTATTGGATGATGAGGAAGATGAGCCTGCGGAGGAAACAGAGAATGAGGCGCAGGCTGTTAAGCAGTACAGCGGTATTGTAGAATCATATGAGAAAAATCTGCTCACCGTAAAAATTGACGGCGAGTCCGTAACCTTTGCTACAGAGGAAAATACTCCGGTATATGATTTACAGTCACAGGAAAAGTCCGAAATAAAAGAAGGTGACGCGGTATATGTATTTTCAACCTCATCACTTTTTACAAAGGACATAAAGCCGGCGAAAGCGGTTGTCACGGGAGCTGCTGATGATATTACTGTTTCCGTAAAGCTTGACAGCTTTAATGACAGCGAATGGGGCCTTGTAAGCTCGGACAATAAGCTGGTTATAAATGTTGAGGATAAGGAAGAATATGAAGGTAAGGAGCTTCTCGTATTTTATGACATAACAACAAGAAGTATTCCGGCGCAGACAAATCCTCTCGCAGTCATAGTCCTTGATGAGGACAAGAAAAAGGAAGAAAATAAAAAGGTTTCGATTTTCTTTAAGGTAGGCGACTGTATACTCAGCATTAACGGTCAAGATATTGAGGTTGAAAAGCCTTATATTGCAGGCGAGGGTGTTACTCTTGTTCCGTTAAGAGTAATTTCAGAAGCGTTCGGCGCGGCTGTGGACTGGGACGGTGACACAAAGACTGTTTCAATAGGCTATGGCGATAAGACTCTAACCTTGCAGATAAATAATAAATCAGCATCGGTAAATGATGAGGAAAATACTCTTGAGGAAGCGCCGCAGCTTACAGAAAACGGCTTTACAATGGTTCCGCTGAGATTTATATCGGAAGCCTTCGGCGCAGATGTAAGCTATGATGAGGAAACAAAGGGAATAACCGTAGAATTAAATAAATAAAACAGAAAATAATATTTTTAAGAGCCGCGTCTGAAATATGATGCGGCTTTTACATATAGAAAATAAACACATAAGAAAGAAAAATTTCGGTATTTATTATACTTGACAACGGGATAATAAACTTATAAAATAGTGTAGTAAAAGGAAAAGGGAAAAAGAAAAGTAGTAGTGACAGTGAACGGAGGTAAGCAGTATGGAAAGAGTTTTAATTGCCGGAACAGGCAGCGGCTGCGGTAAGACAACAGTTACCTGTGTTATATTGGGAGCTTTAAAAAACAGAGGAATAGATATAACAGCCTTCAAATGCGGGCCGGACTATATAGACCCTGCATTTCAGGAGGGAGTAATAGGAGTAAATTCCTATAATCTTGATTCCTTTATGATGACACCAAATACAATCAAATATCTTTTAAGCGAGCACGCGGGCGAAATATCGGTAATTGACGGAATAAAGGGATATTATGACGGTATTCATCTTTCAGAGAGCGCAAGCACCTGTGAAATGGCGCTGATAACAAAAACTCCGACAATTCTTGTTATTGACTGCAACAGCATAGAAGCGTCGGCGGCGGCTGTTATATACGGCTATATGAAATACAGTAAGAATACTATAAAAGGCATAATATTTAACCGGCTTAATCCTTCTCTTTATGACGGAATGAAAGAAATCTGCGAGGATCTGAAAATAAAATGCTACGGGTATATACCTAAGATACAGGCGGATGTTATGGAGAATAAAAATCTTTCATTCGTTACAAGTATTGAAATTGAGGATATAAAGCAGAAGATGGCGCAGCTTACGGCGCAGGCTGAAAAAACACTTGATATAGACGGAATTATAGAGCTTTCAAAAACAGCGAAGGATATAAAGTATGACGCTATTGATATACCGTATATAGGAAAGGCAAGGATAGCCGTTTCAAATGACAAGGCTTTCTGCTTTCATTACAGGGATAACATGGAGGTACTTGAAAAAATGGGAGCCGAAATAGTTGAATTTTCACCTATTAAGGATGAAAAATTACCGGAGAATATAGACGGCTTGTTTATCTGCGGCGGGTACCCGGAGATGTACGGTCTGGAGCTTACAAAGAACGAATCAATGCTTGCTTCGGTAAGGGATGCCGTAAAATCGGGTATTCCAACTATTGCGGAATGCGGCGGATTTATGTATCTGCATGACACAATGAACGACGTAAAGGGAGTCAAATATAAAATGGCGGGAGCTATTGAGGGGAACTGTGTGAGAATAAAGCCGCCGGTCAATTACGGATATATCGAATTTATTTCCGATACCGATAATATGCTTCTTGAAAAAGGCGGAGTTATAAAAACCTATGAGTTCCACAGATACGAAAGCACAAATCCGGGAGACGCGTTCATAACACATATAAACGGTGAGGAGGTTCACAGTATTCAGGCATCCGACACTTTGTATGCCGGCTTCCCTCATCTGCATTTCTATTCAAATCTTGATATGCCCGAGAGATTTATGAGAGCGTGCGTAAAATGAGACTGGTATTGATAAGGCACGGTAAAACCTACGGAAATCTTATGAGAAGATATATAGGGACAACGGATGAGGATATTCTTGAAAATACGGTAATTACAAAAGAATATCCCGATGCGGATATCGTAATAGCGAGTCCCTTAAAACGATGTGTACAGACGGCAAGGCTCATATATCCGAAAAAGGATATAGAGCTTTGCCGTGATTTTTCTGAAACGGATTTCGGCGATTTTGAGAATAAATCCTATGAGGATTTAAAAAGCAATGAGCAATATCTGGAATGGCTCGCTTCAAATGGTAAGCTTCCGTTTCCCAACGGTGAGCCGCACGAGCATTTTAAAAGCAGGTGCATAGCGGCGCATAAAAAAATAATATCGGAATATGAAGGTAAAAACCTTGCCTATGTCGTTCACGGCGGCACGATTATGGCGGTTATGCAGCATATTTTCGGCGGAGAATTTTATGATTATCAGGCAGAAAATCT
>JBJEFT010000400.1:0-4695 GCA_051874315.1 Candidatus Ornithomonoglobus sp. | reverse complement strand
CTTTTCCTTATTAGGTATCAGTTTATGAAGTATAGCCATTGTAATACCCTCCTGATTTTATATTGTAACATATATAAGGAAAAATTTCAATAGTTTTTAACCGATACCTTCCTCATCCTTTACAAGAAAGCCGATTTTGTCGAGCGCGGAGCGCACCTTATCGAGTACCGCATCACTTTTTGCCGCCACTGTGTGGTAATGATATTCGTTTGTAACATTTTTAAGCGGGCTGGAACGTCCTGTTTTAAGACTGTTTATATATTCGGTAATATCCTCATATGTCCTTATATCAAGCTCACCCTCGATTTTTCCGTATATTTTGTGCCATACAAAGACATCCTTTACTATACCGCCCGCATCTACTATTGCCTGAAGCTCCTGCTGAATCTCGTCATCTCTGTGGACAACCTTGAAAACACGTTCCGGCATAGGGATGCGGTGGAGCATGTATCCCTTTGTCGTTGCTATGATGTCATTTCCCTGCGCTTTGAGCGCGGCAATATCCTTCACGATTATCTGACGGCTTACGCCGAGCTCCTGTGAAAGCGTGCCGCCGGAAACCGGTGATGAGCTTTGTGAAATTCTTTCAAGGATAGCTTCTGCTCTTTCACTTGTGCTCATGTTCAGCTCCTTTTCAGTCAACAGGGCGGAGGTTCTTGAGCGACAGGTCAAGTATAGGCGCGCTGTGTGTGAGCGCTCCGCTTGAAATGTAGTCAACTCCGAGGTCTGTGAGCGCCGCGACCTTTTCCTTTGTGACGTTGCCGCTGCACTCAGTTTCCGCTCTGCCGTCTATAACAGCGATAGCCTCCTTCATTTCGTCATGTGTCATATTATCAAGCATGATAATGTCCGCGCCCGCTTCGACAGCCTCGCGTACCATGTCGATATTTTCAGCTTCAATTTCTATCTTTCTTACAAACGGCGCGTATTCCTTTGCCATTTTAACCGCCGCTGTCACGCTGCCCGCGGCGCCTATGTGATTATCCTTTAAGAGAATACCGTCGGAGAGGTTATAGCGGTGATTAAAGCCGCCGCCCGCCTTAACAGCGTATTTTTCAAATATTCTCATGTTCGGGGTGGTTTTTCTTGTGTCGAGAAGCTTTGTTTTTGTGCCTTCGAGAAGCTTTGCCGTTTCATGCGTATATGTGGCTATGCCGGACATTCTCTGGAGATAGTTAAGCGCGGTTCTTTCTCCGGAAAGGAGGACGCGTATGTCTCCGATCACCGCTCCGAGCTTCTGCCCCTCGGCTATTTCCTCTCCGTCCTTAACGTCTATCTCAAATTCCGTTGACGGGTCAAGGAGCGTGAAAACACGTTTGAATACCTCTATGCCCGCAAGAATACCGTTCTGCTTTGCGATGAGGTCAACGGTGCCCTTTCTGTATTCGCGCATAACGGCGTTGGTCGTAACGTCCTCGCTTGAAATATCCTCCTTTAACGCGCCGAGTATAAGCTCATCAGCGTTCATCATCATTGTAATTTCATTCATGTTCCTTCTGTTTCCTTTCTATAGCATCTCTTACTGTTTTTATGTAGTCCTTATCGCAGCCGCGATAGCTCATAATATCAATTTCAGGCGTTATGACCTCATAGTCATCATATTCCTCTGTAATTCTGCGCGCCGCTCTTTTTGCAAACACAAGGCTTTCAAGCAGCGAGTTGCTTGCAAGACGGTTTCTGCCGTGAACGCCGTTGCACGCTGTTTCGCCTACCGCGTAGAGGTTGTCCATTGTGGTCTTTGAGTATTTGTCGACCTTTATGCCGCCCATAAAGTAGTGCTGCGCCGGAACGACCGGAATACACTCCTTTGTAACGTCATAGCCCTCCTCAAGACAGCGCTTGTAAATGTTGGGGAAGTGGGTGAGGATAGTATCCTTGGGTATTGGCTCCATTGAAAGCCATACATAGGGCATGTTGTCCTTCTCCATCTGCTTCCATATCGCCTTTGAAACGACATCACGCGGCTGAAGCTCATCAGTAAAGCGCTGCATATGTGCATTAAGAAGGTGCGCGCCCTCTCCGCGTACAGATTCGGTTATAAGAAAGCGTCTGCCTTTGCGCTTTGAGTAGAGTGTTGTGGGATGTATCTGGACATAGTCAATATTTTCAAGCTCAATGCCGTGCTTCATCGCTATTGCGAGCGAATCTGCGGTAAGATGCGGATAGTTTGTGCTGTTATGATACAGACCGCCTATGCCGCCTGTCGCAAGCACCGTAAATTTTGCGTCGATCTCCGCCATTGTACCGTCCTCATACTGCGCCGCAATTCCCGCGCAGCGTCCGTCCGCCTCTATTATATCGACCATTTTAAGCTGCTCAATGATTCTGATATTGCTTCTTCTGCGTACTGCGGCAAGCAGCTTTGAGGTTATCTCCCTGCCCGTTATGTCCTCGTGATAGCATATTCTCGGGGCGGAATGAGCGCCCTCCTTTGTGAATTTCAGCGTTCCGTCCTCGTTCCTCTCAAAATCCACGCCGAAGCCGAGCAGATCGCCTATAACGTCACGGGAGGAGCGGAGCATTATGTCCACCGATTCCTTTTTATTCTCATAATGTCCGGCGCGCATTGTGTCCTCAAAATACGGCTCATAGTCTGCCTCATCGCGCATCATACATATGCCGCCCTGGGCGAGAAAGGAGTCGTTTTCGTCAACTGCCGCCTTTGTTATAAGGAGAATGTCCTTGTCGGAGGGGAGGTTTAAGGCGCAGTAAAGACCCGAAACACCCGTTCCGACAATGACAATGTCAGCTGTTATTTTCATTAAATATCACCTATTCTTTTGCTTTGAATGTTTATTGATATGATTTACTGCATTATACAACAAATGTTTACAGCTGTCAATACAGGTGTAAACATTTTGGGGGCTTTGTGAATTTTTCATAAGAAATAAGGGTGGGGTTTGTGAATTTTGCAATTGACATTGAATAATTTGTGTGTTAAAATAATCTAGGGGTGTATCTGAAAAAAATAACAGGAGGATACACATGAATATAGCAAACAATCTTAAGGCAATCGAAGGGATAAAAAGCGATATTTTATCCGAGGTTGCCAATCTTTACAGGACACTTGCGGATTATGATGAGCTTGCCGATTACGGACCTGTTGAAAGCTCAATTTCAACAATAGTCGCCATGGATTACATACTGGCAAAGCATCTCGGAATAACCTTCGGGACACTGGACGCAAGAGTCTGCGAGCTGCTTTCGATCGCCGAGGAGAACGGACATTCGCTGGAAAATGAATACAAGGATATGTCAGAGCTTAAAAAATACATAAGACAAAGAGCGTAAAATCCGGAAGATAAGCTCGTATACGGAGGAAACTATGAAAAGAGCATATTCACATGCCATGCGCAAATATATGATTGCCGCTGTTACGGCATCCGTTATTCTGATATTATGCGCAGGAATCCTTTGCTTGGAAAGGAATTATATTCTTGCCGGTATACAGGGAGCGGCAGGTCTGGCTGTTATCACTGTTGTGTTTATTCTCGGAAAAAAGCGCAGGGAGACAATAGCAAAGTACATTCATAAAATTATTGATGATAATGACGATATTTCCGAGAATGCGATCATAAGCGTTCCCATGCCTATGGCGATATGCAGCATCGATGGAACAATACGCTGGTATAACGACAGATTCGCCGGAATCTTTGGGAATAATAAGCTGCCTTATGAGGTGCTTGACGACTGCATTCCTAAGCTGAAGTGGTCAGAGGTGCTTAAATACCCGAACGGCAGGACCTTTGAAACGGTTATGGGAGGCAATACTTATTCCGTGCACTGGAATATGATTAAGGACAAGATAGGAGCAAATAAGCTCGGGGATCATTATTCCGTATTCTTCTATCTTGTGGATATTACACACATAAAGCAGATCGAGGCAGATTACCGCAACGAGCGCGTGGATATTGGGCTGATCAATGTTGACAACTATGACGAATTTGCCCAGAAATCCGATGATGATCTTGTTGAGGTGACCTCTGCCAAAATCCGCGCGGCGGTTGCGGCATGGGCAAAGAGCGGAAACGCCGTGCTTAAAAAGACTGACCGGGACCGCTACTTTATGGCGTTTGAGCATCAGTATCTTGATAAGTATATAAGCAGTAATTTTACAATAGTTGAGAATGTCAGACAGATTGCTCAGGAGGCGAAATTTCCGCTTTCCGTAAGCATCGGCATAGGCACCGGCGGGAATATAGCGGATAATGAAACAAGCGCAAGAAATGCTCTTGACCTTGCCCTCGGCAGAGGCGGCGGTCAGGTATGTATTAAAGACGATACCCAGTTTAAATTCTACGGCGGCAAAAACGGCGAGTATGAAAGAAGCTCCCGCGTCAAGGCAAGAGCTGTGGCGTCCGCTCTGCGCGACTTTATCGCGGGCAGTGATCATGTGATTTTCATGGGACATAAAGGAGCGGATTTCGACTGCTTCGGAGCAGCGGTCGGATTGCAGAGAGCCGTAAGAAGTCTCGGAAAAACTCCGTTTATTGTTCATGAGCGCTCCGCTCCGGCTGTTGACAATATGTATAATATGCTTAAATCAGAGCCTGAATATAACGGTATGTTTATGGACGAGAATGAAATTCCTGAGGAGGTAACAAAGGACACTCTGCTTGTCGTTCTCGACACGCACCGTCCGTCAATGCTTCCATGCCCTAAGCTTCTTGAAAAGGTGAGCAAGGTGGTTCTCAT
>JBJEFT010000399.1:0-19880 GCA_051874315.1 Candidatus Ornithomonoglobus sp. | reverse complement strand
GGCAATCACCGAACCCTCTGCAAGCTCTGTACTGCCGCCTTCAATAAGTACCGAAATATCGTCCTGTCCGTCCTTAGCCACTGTCAGCTCAGTGCATACAGTACCGTCAACATCCATTGTACCTTCGATCCTCTTAACCACAGCCATTGATGACTCTGCTTTGACTGACTGAGCGTCAATCATGATTACAAAACGATAATTTCCGCTGCTGCTCTTGTCGTACATATATGCCGTATACTCTCCTCCGTCCTCAAGCATGGACAGTTTTAAAATTTCTGCTTCCGATCCTGAACCGTTTACATAATCAGTTACATCCATAATCCTTGTAACCTCGTCACTGACAAAGCAACCGCCGAGCTTTCCTGTATTCTCATTATATACCATACATTCTCCTCCGTGCGGAGTAAGCTTTTCGGCCGCTTCCAGAACATTGCCGGAAGCTGTATATGTAATCACAGTATTCTGTATACCTACAGCAGAGATAACCTCGCCGCTTGAATATACGCCGTCACCGTCGGAATCGGTGACGCCTTCGGGGTCGACTATTTCTGTTAATGCCGCTGTCAGAGCATCATCGGAAGTATTTAAAAGCTTTATTTCTCCGTCATCTGCCGCAAGAGTTATTTCACACTCTCCGTTTTCATTACGATATAAGCTTGTTACCGCGCCATAGCTTCTTTCCTCATCAGGCTCCGGAGCCGGCTCTGCCGACGGATCATAGTCCGGCGCAAGGCAGCCTACAAGCTCTGTAAGCTTTCCGTCTCTAACCTTTGCCAATACATAATCCGGTTCAATACCTTTTTCCGCCGCCGCAGACCAGTCAATACTGTCATCCGCATATGCGCCGTCAAACCTGCTGACCGGTGAGCTGCGCAGCTCATCAACGCTTACTCTGCCGCCCTCGCCGCGGCTGTAATCATAGATATATGATACTATATCATCAGATATAGTAAAATCAATAACGTCTGAATAGGTATCTGTCAGGCCTCCTGCCTGCCCTGTACAGATTTCAATAAATTTATCATTTGCAATATGTACCGGACCGAAGTAAAGCCAATAATCTCCGCTGTATGACGGCTGTCCGCTGTAGGCAATTTCCTTTATCTGTTCACCTCTGACCGTTATGTCTTTGGTTCCTCCAAGTCCGTCAGAGAACCATTCCTTTGCAAGCGTATTTTCCGATATGGAAGCATAGCTGCTCTCCGGCGTCATTATCACACAATAGTCCCCGTATTCAACATAACCGTTATGTCTTTGGAAATACACAAATACAGAGCCTTCTTCAAGCGTGAAGTTATCCTCCTCAACATAGAGATTAATATTTTCTTCTCCGTCCTTTGCAATTTCAAGCCGAACACAGTCTGTACCGTTTATATTTGCTTCTCCTGCTACCCTCTGTACAACGGCAAATGAGTCTGTCGGCTTCAGAGAATGCGCTCCGCTCAATACCATGGCAAAGCGGTAAACTCCATTGCTGTTCTTGTCAAACAGATATACCGTATATTCACTCCCATCCGCAAGGTCGGAAATCTGCATAGCGTATGCCCTGTCGCTGTCTCCGCCTGCATACTCCTCCATATCAATAACCCGCGTGGCTATGTCATTAAGTTGATACGATCCAAGCTTACATGATGAGGCTTTGAACTCAAGAGCCTCTCCTCCGGCAGCATAAAGGGACTTATCCAGCTCAATCCTTCCGTCCGTAAGACTATATGTGCAGACAGTCTGACCATTAATAATCCTATCGGCAATATCTGTCCTTGTAAAACCGCCTGTTTCAAATCCGCTATAAGAATCAGTTACGAAATTATAGAATGAATTTGCTTCATCCATATCCTTGCATTCATATCCGACCGGTTCGCCATCTGCTGTAATCAGCTGCACTGTAGGATAATCATTGTCCGCTTCCTGATACATTGCAACAACGATACCGTAATTTTTATAGCTTTCCCATTCGTCAAAATATGTCACTTTACCAAACGCATCAAGATACAAGGTATAGTTTGACAAAAGCTCCATATCCTCCGCAGAATAGTAAAAACCCATTTCATAATCAGTACCGTCAATACTGATAGTGTTTTTCTCCTCGTCCTTTGACGTTACCACACCTGTAACCGTATCGGACGATACAAGCACATAGTAGAAATCACGGTCAAGCAATGATCCATCGTTTACTATATCATACTTTATAGAAAGAATATCATTTTCATTAATGTCGCTGTATGATATTTCTTTTCCGTTTTTAACAAATGTGACATCCGCATCATCATACCATCTCATGCCGGTGCCTCTGTCTGATAGTTTAAAATAAATTCTTTTAAAATCAGAAGCATCCTGTACCGAATCTGCAACAGCCGTTACATAATACTCAACACAGATACGATCATACACATTGTCATTGTCAAAATCGACCAGCGTTACTGTTCCGTTTTCATTGTAAAGTATATAGTCCTCTATATATTGATTGGTAACAGCGCCCGCGCAAACACCGTTTACATACATATCCGTGTTATCGGCAAGCCTGTACTTTACCGTATCGGACAAGTCGGATTCATAAACCGGAATTATTTTATTTTCTGCATAATCTGTTCCGATCTCAGGATCATCAGCAGCTACCGAATCAGCCTTAAAGCTTACAGTTCCGATTTGTTCCGCCGTTCTTGCTGACGTTTTTGGTGTGAGCTTTCCGTCAGCGGTCCACACAAACATTTTAACCGATGCATTCTCCGGTTCCTTTGAAAGCCGGATCGTCATATCCTCCATAGAATATGACTGCGCATCCGTATCAATCTTTGTTATAGCTGTATTTACGAGTACACCGTTATCATAAACACCTATTATTATATTTGTGTCCTCATTATAGCCCATAGCGATCTCACCGTCATATGAGATAACTACATCGCTTCCGCTTACATAATACTCAAAATCGCTTACTGTACCGGCAGTTTGCATACTGCCGCTCTCCGCATACGCAGCCGCGCCGGTCAGCATGATCCCCATCACTGCCGCCGCAAATACCTTTCTTTTTACCATAGTTAGTCAACTCCCTTTTCTTTTTGGCGCTCTGTTCCGATATGTCCGCATATATCGGTTAGGACTGCCTATTTTGATAAAATATAGCTTTGCTATATATAATTATAGCATATACAGCATATATTTGTCAACAGTTTTGTATACTAATAATATCATTATTGATAAACAATTATCATTAATGATATTGTAAAATTAATTATAGAGGTGATCTTAATGAAAAAAAATATGTTTGACTTTTCTGAGCGTCTGAAGGGACTTCGGAATAATATGGGAATTACCCAGTCCGATTTGGCAAAAAAGCTTTCGCTTACAAGAGCAAGTGTTAACGCATGGGAAATGGGTCTTTCCGTTCCGTCAACTCCGGTAATAGTTGAGCTTGCAATGCTCTTTCATGTATCCACCGACTATCTTCTCGGACTTGATAACAACATAACGATCAGCACGGATTTCCTTACCGAAAAAGAAATTGCCGTAATTATGAACATGATTGACTGCCTTAAAGACGCAAAAAAGACTTGCCGCTGAGCATTATGCCCGGCAGCAAGTCTTTTTATACCGCTAACATTTCACCGTTATAGTAGCTGTACTCCAGATAGTCAGGTGTACTGTAATATACATTTGAATTAAAGAAGGATATTTCATCACTTATAAAGGACGAAAAAACATTATATATTGTTTCCTCAAAAGGCTCTCCCCTGTTCACCGCGCATACAAGCCTCATATATACCTTGCCTATAGCGGTAACAGACGGAACCGTATAGCGGCACTCACCTACCGAATCATAATCACCGTTTTCGAGTCCCGTATCCTCTATAATTTCCTCCGCCACCTGTTCAAATGACAGGCAATGATTGACCTCCGCGCAGGAAAGCTGGTGAGCTATCATAGACTTGCCGATACATTTTACAACATCACCTCTGTGATTTTTTGTACAGCGCCCCAAAAACTCAATAAGCGAACATACATAAAATATGTCATTCTGCATTTTTGTCATTTTTGATCTCCTCACTTCCGGCAAAAGTCAGACAGTCCAAAGCCCTTATAGTATGAAAGCTCATCTGATGTGTCGGATGTCTGAACCTTGCAAGCTCCCAGAATGCTGCTCTTGTGATTTCACCGCTTATATAATCAGCAACAAAATTCCATATCGTATCATCAGCCATAGGACCCTCTACTATATCATACGCGTGCAGCCTTCCGCTTCTGCATTCGGCAATAAAATCGAGCCATTCATCACTCATTCTCTCAAATTTCAGGATCTTCAATTCTGGATTTTCAATATAAATATATTTGTTTAATATGCGCTTTTTTCCTCTGCGCTCTGTCCACTTTTCAGCCTGCTCCCTGTTGTTTGTACAATAAAAGCCCCATGAAAAATCCTTTTGAAAGCGTGTTTTCCTTACCTCGGGAAATTCGACAATCTCCCCGCTTCCGTGATATAACAGCCGCTCTGCCATTGCCCTCACCTCATTATTAATTTTTAAGGCTGTTTATCGGAGCCGGGATCCTTCCGCCTCTTGCGATGAACTCCTCGCTTGAATACGGCTTGACCGGCATAACCGGACCTGTACCGAGAAGTCCGCCGAACTCGACAACGTCGCCCTCCTTCATTCCCGGAGCGGGAATTACACGGACTGCGGTTGTTTTCTGGTTTATCATGCCGATCGCGGCTTCATCTGCAATTATTGCCGAAATGGTTGACGCTGATGTATCGCCCGGAATAACTATCATATCAAGACCTACGGAGCATACGCAGGTTATAGCCTCAAGCTTTTCAAGCGTGAGCGCGCCGCATGAAGCGGCTGCAATCATGCCCGCATCCTCCGATACCGGAATAAACGCGCCGGAAAGTCCGCCGACATAGCTTGACGCCATAACTCCGCCCTTCTTGACCGCATCGTTAAGCAGCGCGAGAGCCGCCGTTGTGCCGTGGGTACCGCACTTTTCCAGTCCCATTTCCTCAAGAATATAGGCAACACTGTCACCGACTGCCGGAGTAGGAGCAAGCGAGAGGTCAACAATACCGAACGGAACCCCAAGACGCTTTGAAGCCTCCTGCGCGACAAGCTGACCCATTCTTGTAATCTTAAAGGCTGTCTTTTTAACGGTTTCCGCAACAACACCGAAGTCCTTGCCCTTGACCTTCTCAAGAGCGCACTTAACGACACCCGGACCGGAAACACCGACGTTTATCACGCATTCACCCTCACCGTCACCGAGAAACGCGCCCGCCATAAACGGATTGTCCTCAACAGCGTTGCAGAACACAACAAGCTTTGCGCAGGCAAAGCCCTTTGTTTCAGCTGTTAACAGCGCCGCCTTTTTGACTACCTCGCCCATCTGCTTTACCGCGTCCATATTGATACCTGCTCTTGTCGAGCCGATGTTTACGCTTGAGCATACAAGATCGGTCTGGGCAAGAGCCTCCGGGATCGATTCTATAAGAACTCTTTCACCGTTTGTATAGCCCTTCTGAACAAGAGCCGTATAGCCGCCGAGAAAGTTTACACCCACAGTCTTTGCAGCCTTATCAAGCGTCTTTGCGATTCTTACGCACTTTTCGACCGTAGGATTGTCGAGAACATCAACCAGCGCTGCAATCGGAGTTACCGAAATTCTCTTGTTGATGATCGGAATGCCGAACTGCTTTTCAATATCCTCGCCCGTCTTTACAAGGTCTCTCGCGTATTTTGTAATCTTATTATAGACCTTTTCACAGACCTTATCAATATCAGGGTCGGCGCATGATTTCAGAGAAATACCCATTGTGATTGTACGGATATCAAGATTCTCCTGATCAATCATGTTTATGGTCTCCATAATTTCAAAAGGATTAATCATCTCGCAGCCTCCTTATATTCTGTGCATTGACGAGAAAATTTCCTCACGCTGAACATGGATCGAAAGTCCCATTTCCTTTTCGGTAGCCTCAAGCGCTTTTTCAATTTCCGTAACCGAAACGCCCGTTTCGTCAAACTCAACCATCATTATCATTGTAAACATATCCTGCATGATCGTCTGCGATATGTCCGCGATATTTATATCATTTTCGAAAAGAACATTGCTCACCTTCGCGATAATGCCCTTCTTATCCTTACCAACTACAGTAACTATTGCCTTCATAATATATTTCTCCTTTGTCTTAACGCCTCGTACATCAGCACGCTTGCCGCTACTGAGGCATTCAATGAGTTTATCTCGCCCTTCATCGGAATTGAGGCTATAAAATCGCACTTTTCACGCACAAGACGGCTTATACCGCTGCCCTCGCTGCCTACCACTATTCCGATTGCGCCCTTAAAGTCTATATCATACATGCTTTGCCCGTCCATGTCTGCCGCGGTTATCCAAAGCCCCTCCTTCTGGAGCTCTTCTATAGTCGCGGCGATATTCGTAACCTTTGCGACAGGCGTATATTCCGCAGCTCCGACCGAGGTTTTCATTACCACACTGTTTACGCCTACGCTGTTGCGCTTGGGGATTATTACTCCCGTTGCGCCCACGCAGTTTGCGGTTCTGATGATCGCGCCCAGATTATGCGGATCGGTTATCTTGTCGCATATAATGACAAACGGGCTTTCACCCTTATCGCGAGCCTTGTTAAGAATATCCTTTACGGATACATACTCATACGCGCTCACCATTGCGATCACACCCTGATGATTTCCGCCCTCCGCCATTTTGTCAAGCCTTGCCGGATCAGCCTGCTGGATAACGATCCCCTTTTTCTTTGCCATATCAATGACCGGCACAAGCGACTTTGCATAAGGGCCGCTTTTTATAAGCAGCTTGTCTATCGCGCGGTCCGCCTTTAACGCTTCGGTAACGGGGCCGCGTCCGAAAATTATATCTTCCATTGTTTTTCCCTGTAAAATTTAAGGGCGACTGTACATCGCCCTTGTTATTCATAAAATTACTTTGACAAGAACTTGTCGTGAATTGCGACTACCGCAGCCTCAGCGTCCTTGCGCGCAACGAGAACCGAGATCTTGATCTCTGATGTAGCGATCATCTTGATGTTGATATGCGCATCCGAAAGAGCCTCAAACATTCTTGCTGCAACGCCTGAGTTGTTGACCATGCCTGCGCCGACGATCGAAACCTTTGATACGTCCTTTGAAGCCTTGATTTCACGCGCCTTAATCATGCTCTGATTATCCTCAAGGAGCTTGAGGGTCGCGTTGAGGTCTCCCTCCGTTACGGTAAAGCTTATATCCTTTGTCTTACCGTCGCCGATCGACTGGATGATAAGGTCAACGCTTATTCCTGCTTTGGCAATCAGCTCAAATACCTGGAATGCCTTCCCCGGTGTGTCCTCTACGCCGCAAAGCGCAATTCTTGCACAATCATTATCTCTTGTTACTCCTCTTACGAGCATCTTTTCCACTTGTGAAACCTCCTTAACATATGTTCCCTCATTGTTATTCAAGCTTGAGCGAACCGACAACTTAACATTATATTTCTTAGCCATTTCAACACTTCTGTTGTGAAGTACATTTGCGCCGAGTGAAGCAAGCTCAAGCATTTCATCATATGAAATTTCATCAAGCTTGAACGCGCTCTTGCAGATTCTCGGGTCTGTTGTGTAAACACCGTCAACATCGGTGTAAATCTCGCAGACATCCGCGCGGAGCGCAGCGGCAAGAGCAACGGCCGATGTATCCGAACCGCCTCTGCCGAGAGTTGTTATATCATCATACTTATTGAGACCCTGGAAGCCGGCAACGATAACTATTCTTCTTCTGTCAAGCTCCATGTGGATACGCTCTGTATCAATAGTCTTAATACGCGCGTTTGTGTATTTTGAATCGGTTCTGAAGCCTGCCTGCCAGCCTGTAAGAGAAATTACAGGGTAACCAAGCTTTTCGATTGCCATTGCAAGAAGTGCGATTGAAATCTGCTCACCTGTTGAGAGGAGCATGTCCATTTCACGCTTTGAAGCGTCAGGATTGATTTCCTTAGCCTTTTCAATCAAATCATCGGTGGTATCA
Source organism: Candidatus Ornithomonoglobus sp. (assembly GCA_051874315.1). Classification (GTDB taxonomy): domain Bacteria; phylum Bacillota; class Clostridia; order UBA1381; family UBA1381; genus Ornithomonoglobus. Next base: position 11,856 of record JBJEFT010000399.1, on the reverse strand, counting down.
CCCTGAGCTGAAACTGCTACTACTACGTTATTACCGGCTTTATACGCATCTGTAATACGTCTTGCAACGTTCATTACTCTTTCGGCATCCTTAACGGAGGTACCGCCGTATTTCTGAACTATAAGTCCCATTGTTAAATATATTCCTTTCCTTTATTTTGCCTTATATTACTGTATATTACCTTACCGAAACCACAGCGCCTACATTGTCCACCTCAAGCAGCATACATTTCCAGCTGTAAGAATTCTCTCTGAAAAAGCTTTCCATTTCCTGTCTGAATTCTATACCGTCTCCGGTAAGTATTGACATGATTGTCGGTCCCGAACCGCTTAAATAGGTTGCCTTTGAGCCGCAATCATAGGTTTTGTCAAAAATTTCATCAAAGCCGCCTATATATCCCTTCCGATACGGCTGATGTATCTTATCTCTCACTCCGAATCTCAGCATATCATAATCCCCTGTTACAAGCGCCTCATGAAGTATAAGCGCCGAGGATATGTTATCCGCAGCATCACGGAGGTGTATAAGCTCCGGCAGAGCGCCGCGTGACTTCTTTGTTGCAACGTAAAAATCCGGTATCAGGACTGCAAATTTAAGATTATTCTCAAGCTTTTCGCTTTTCACAATAGTCTTTCTGCCTGCAGTCGCGGAAATACACAATCCGCCGTACAACGCCGGTCCGACATTGTCCGGATGCCCCTCCATTTCCGCAGCTATATTGAGAATTTCAGAATATGAGAGCTTTCTTCCGCTTATAACATTCGCCGCAAGCATTCCGCCTATTATACACGCGCTTGACGAGCCAAGTCCGCGCGTCATAGGGATTTTGCTGTCCTGCTTTATATACAAGCCGCGGGGACTGTACCCCGTTTCCGTAAAAATCCTGTCCATTGCCCGGTAAATAAGATTGCTCCTGTCGCTCTGGACATTTCCGGCATTATTTACAGTAATTATTTCAAGTCCGCTTTCCCGTTCCTCAACCTCCAGCCTTGAATACAGGTTGAGCGCCACACCCAGAGTATCAAACCCCGAACCCATATTTGCGCTTGTCGCGGGAACTCTGACATAGATCATTAATCGAGAACCCTTATCGCAGTCTTAACACTGCCGAGCTTTTCTCTGTCCGCAGCAGCTTCTGATGCGGTAAGCGGCTCTGTTATAAATGCTGATTCATCTTCTGCAAGGCTGTCAAGCTCTGTAACATTGCCGAAAACAGCTTTAACCTCATCTATTGACTTCTCTGCGCGCATAAAGTATCTGAACTTCATATCATCAGCCGATGCAACTATATCCTCATCGGTCTTTTCCCAGCCGATAAGCTTTCTTCTCGACTTATGGATCACGCAGTCAACCATATCTGCAACAACAGCTGAAGCAGTCGGGAGCTTACCTGCGCCCGCGCCGTAAAACATTACCTCACCTACAGCGTCACCTGTTACCATGATGCCGTTCATAACATCGTCAATACCCGAAAGCATATTTCCGCTGCTGATCATCATCGGCGCAACATGCGCGTAAACTTTGCCGTTTGTAAGGAACTCCGCGTAGCCTATAAGCTTTATCACAGCGCCTGCCGCCTCCGCGCATTTTACATCATCAAGAGTTATAGCCGTTATGCCCTCTGTGCTGATTTTGCTGTAATCAACCTCTTTACCGGATGCGAGCGATGCGAGAATTGCGATCTTTCTGCATGCGTCATGACCCTCAATATCTGCGGCCGGATTTCTCTCCGCATAGCCGTTAGCCTGCGCATCGGCAAGAGCCGTATCAAAGCTCTTGTGATTCTTTATCATCTGATAAAGAATATAGTTTGTAGTACCGTTTAAGATACCCGCGATCTTTATAATATTGTTTGCAGCAAGACATCTGCTCAGCGGTCTGAGAATCGGTATTCCGCCGCCGACGCTTGCTTCAAACAGATAGTTTACATTATTTTTCTGTGCAATTGCAAGAAGCTCTGAACCGTATGTCGCTACAAGCTCCTTATTCGAGGTTACAACGCTCTTACCCGCTTCAAGAAGTTCTTTGGTAAACTCATATGCCGGATGAAGTCCGCCCATAACCTCCGCAACAACGCTTACCTCTGTGTCATTTATAATATCATTTACATCCTTAGTGAACAAATGCTTCTGAGGATGGTCGTCAAAGTCACGAATATCGAGAATATATTTCAGCTCAACAGCCTCACCGGCGCTCTTAGCAAGCTTTTTGCTGTTCATCTCTATGATGTCATAGACGCCGCTGCCGACCGTTCCGTAACCCATAATTGCAACCTTTGCCATTATATTTCCTCCGCTCTAAATTCAGGTTTCTGTTATTAAAAATAAACCTGTAAATTCAATTTAACAGAATATTCTGTTATCCAGTATAAAATTATACCATAATTATTTTTCCGTGTCAATCTAATTTTTCAACTAAAGATAGGAGTGCAGTGTGTTTTTTTTGTTAAAACCGCCAAACTCGCAGCAATAATTATGCCTGTTGTATTTTTATTCGCTTAATATCATTACCCTTTACAAGCCACGCATTTTGGGCAAGCCTTATCATGGGCATATCATTCATATTGTCTGTATAATAATTCACAAGAGGCTCGCTGCCGAAATGCTTTTTGTATTCCTTCACTTTATTCTCACCGTAGCACAAGCTTTCTATTTCCATTGTGTCAAGGTTAATTTCCGTTGTGATAAGTCTTGCTCCGTTAAGGCGGTCTTTTATTCCGTTAAAAAGAAATGACGGTGATGCGCTTATCACCGCGTCAGATGCCGTAAGCATCTCCAGAATTACAGGCTTCAGCTTTCTGCCGTTCTTCTGCCAGAATTGATCCAGTGACCTGTCAAGATCACCGATATTATCAGCAAGCACCCGAAGCATCATCGCGCAGAACTCCATAACCTCCCGCTTACTTACCATTCCCGTCTTATATTTCATAAGCATTGCCATAGTCCGAGGCATATACCGCGCAAGCGACGGCTTTTTCCTCATACAGAATTTAAAAAAATCAAAGGAGCTTTCTCCGTCATATATCGTATTGTCAAAATCAAACACGTTCATCTGTTCCGCCTCCGTAATATAATATATGTATTTTATTACAATATCCGCGGGTTGTCAACACAAAATTCTGACAACAAAAACGGGCGGATAAAAATCCGCCCGAAATGTGTTTTGATTTAACTGAATTTATTCAGCCGGAGTGTCCGGTGTTTCTGATGATGTATCATCAGTTGTTTCATCTGTTGCTTCGTCCGCTGCCGGAACATACGGCTGCATAAGAGCGTTCCAGATGTAATATTCCGTTCCAAGCTTGCCTGATGTGCTTGTAGGATCATCAATTGATTCAATGCTTGTAACGGTCTTTACACCGTTCTCGCCTACAGTGAAGAAATATCTGTACCATGTGTTAGCCGATGACTTTTTAACATATGTTACTCCGTTATCGATGTACGGTGCGCCCACTACAGAAATTGTAAATACTGTAAGGTTGCTTCCTTCAAGGTTTCTTGCACCTATTCCGGTTGCCTGAGCTGCAATACCGGCTGTTTTTGTTGTATCTTCGCCATTAATTCTGTAGATTGTGTATCTTGAGCTCTCTATTCCTGAACTTGTTTTCGGTGCTTCAATTACAACTCTGTACCATGTGCCGCATACAAGGTTTCCGTCAATTGCGATCTCGCCCTTATCTACAGCATATGACGCAGTTGCCGTACCGTCCTCATTACCTGTGATTATAAATGCAGGACCAACCTTATTATTTCCGTCTGCTTCTACAGTAAGCTTATCACCCGCATTTACAAGTACATCGTATGCTGCATATACAGCATTACCGCTTCCTACTGTTGAATATGCGTCAACAGTACCTGCTGCTGCCGGCTTTGCAAAGCTGTGGTTTAATACCGCTTCTGCAGTACCCTCAACTGATGCAAATGTGGCGATTGTCTCTCTTGCGCCGTCTGCAACAAGGTTAACGCCTGAACCTTCGACTGTCGCTTCCGGCTCCGGTGTAGCAACGGACTCTGACGGTGCCGGAGGCTCAACTATGCCGCCGAGAAGCGAGAGACCCTGCTCTGCTACGAAGGTTACACCGTTATCAATATACGGTGTGCCTGTTACTAACGCCTTGAGTGACGCTGCCGCTCTGTCTGAAAGGTTTCTCGGTGTAAGACCTTCGCCTGATGCCGCAACCTCTGATACCTGCGACTGATCGTCTGCATCAATTCTGTATATTGTATATGTAGCATTGCCTGTGTTTGTTATATTGCTGGTACTGCCATCATCACCGATTGCAACCACACTGTTCTGAGGTATCTCGATAAGAACTCTGTACCATGTGCCGCATAAGAGATTACCGGCAATATTTACTGTATCACCCTTATCAACAAGAGCTGATGCTGACGCTGTGCCGTCCTGATTACCGGTTAATACGAATGTTGTTCCGATCTTCGACGGATCGCTGCCCAGAGCCTGAAGTGAAAGTGAGTCGCCAATATTTACAAGCACATCATATGCCGCATATACCGACTTGCCTCTGATTGTTGCATCAGCATTGTATATGCTTGCTGTACCGTCTGCTACTGCCGGCTTTGCAAAGCTGTGGTTAACAACAGTTTCCGATGTACCCTCTATATTTGCGAATGTGTCAAACTGTGTAGCGCCCTCCGGAAGGAGTGTCTGATTTGAACCCTCTGAAGCTGATGCCGGTTCCGGTGTTGCTTTTGCAGCCTCTCCGCCGGTCTGGATAACAATGTTGTCAATATATGATGTGTTCGGTGACCATGATACAAGGCTCATTGTTGTAAGAGCAGTAAGGTCTGTTGTGATGTTTCCTGAGCCTACTACTGTGGTGTCAGCCTTTGTGACCACATATGTTCCCGAGCCTGTTGCAAAATCAACGTCTACAGATGTGTGAACCCACTCATCAACTACAATATTCGGCGTTGAGCTGCTGCTCGTCTTACCCTGTGAAATAAGACCACTTGACAACGCTGTTGCCTGTCCGCCTTCAATCGCGCCGTCCTGAAGGATAACCTTAAGACGTCCGTCGCCTATGAACTTGAGATCATAATCAATGATAACATGTGTTTTTCCTGCTGTCAGAGCGCTGAGATCAAATGTTGCATAAGCATATGAAGTATCCTTCTCTGAGGTCTGAGCTACTGACAGAACTGTTGATGATGTTGTATCATCCGTTACAGCGCTTACTGTTGTATAGTCCTTATGATTTGTTACCGTTACGCCTGCAGCCGCAAAGTCTGTCGTATCAAAGTCAATTGTTGTTGTCTCTGTGATTTCAGCTGCCGGAGGCGGAGCAGTCGGAGTGGGAGCCTGTGTCGCCTGTTCCTGATCTTCAGGAGCCGGAACCTCTGATTCATAGCCTGTACCGGCTGCTGTATCATATACTACAATATTATCTAAGCCGTATGCAGGATAGCCCTGACCGGTACCGTCAATTCTGTATTCTGTGCCTGATGCCGCTGCCGAACCATTGATGTAAACATTGAAATCAATGCCTGAAATTGATGTAGCTGTTGATGAAGCTACCTCTGTTTCACCTGCATATACGGTTGTTCCTGTGGTCGAAACCACAACCTTAATATTTGACCAGCTATCTGTTCCGATTGTCGCTCTGTCCTCCCATGCGACACCCGCAACATTTGCTGTGTCAAGATCTATAATAGTATTTCCGTCAGCTCCATAAATTGCGAATGCTCTGTCGTATGTTATAGCTGCATCTCTGCAATTTATGCCTATAACATCGAAGTCAAGCACGATGTCCTTATCTGATGTTGCAGTGTATGTTTCATCAAATATCAGCTTTGCGCCTCTTGATGCTGTAGCAAAACGACCTGTAGCTGTTGCAAGATACTTATCGGTCTCATCATCAGCCTTTGCATTCAGAGTCCAATAGGTACTGTCATCGCCGTCGGCTCTGTCGCCAACCTGTAAAGTTATACCCGGAATTCTTGTATCTGTACCGTTCTGATTAGAAACGCCTTCCACCAATACGCCTGAAAGCCAGTCACCATATGTTTCTTCCGGTATAGTATAAGCGTTAAATGTATCTGACCACAGAACGGTCTCGCCCTCTGCATTCGCGCTTATCGGCACAACTACAACAGAGGATACAAGTGCTGCCGCACTTAAAATTGAAATAAATTTTCTCATTATTTATTCCTCTCCCTTTCTATATTTTTACTTAGAAACCCCCTCTGCTCTCCTCCCGGCGGTCCGCAATGCCTTTCAGAAAACGGATTTTGTTTCTTTGTATGGATAATTATATTATACCATATCAGCAAGTTAATCTCAACACCTTAATTGATTTTCGGCGGATTTTATAATATTTTTTACTGATTTTTGTGTATTTTGCCAATTTAAAGAGACCGGAAATCACAATTCCGGTCTCATGGAAGTATTTATTCTATTTTTATCGCTTCGCACAGCGGTGTCATTTTATCAAAGGAATCTATAATGAAATATTTCACATACGCTCCATCAGGCACAACAAGCTCGGAGGCTATACTGTTAAATCCTGCTTCAAGGCTTATGTTCTCAAGCTTTTCCACCTCAAACAACAGCCCGTCACCGGTGTAAACAGCTGCGATAAGCTGCGCACTTTCTATCGCGTTCTTAGAGTATACCTCTATTCCGTCACCTGTTGACGTCATAAGGACATCCTGTGAAAAACTCGCATTCTCGCTTTTATCACCGATATAGATCACACCGTTATCTATATACGGAGACCCGTTTTCTGCCAGAAATACAAAATCCGTCAATGCCGCGCCGACAAGATTTCTTGGCAGCAGCCCTATGCCCTGGGCCGCAATTCCGCTTGTAAGCGATGGATCACTTGGGTCGATCCTGTAAATAGTATATACCGCGCATCCGGTTCTTACTGCGTCATTTACACCGCCCTGCGGTATTTCAATATTCACTCTGTACCACGTCCCGCAGACAAGGCTGCCGTCTATCGCCACTGAGTCACCCTTATCAACAAGCGCGCTAACTGTAGCAGTTCCGTCAGCATTGCCTTGAATAATAAAGGTTGTGCCCAGCTTATTACTGTTTGTATTATATGCCTCTACCGAAAGTTTGTCCCCGGCGTTTACAAGGACATCAAATACCGCGTAAATTGAATTCGCTCTTGCTTTTGTTGAATATGCGTCAACCGTTTCTTCCGCTGCCGCCGCTTTTGCAAAGCTGTGATTCAGCACCTGCTGAGCCCCTGTCTCATCAGCGGGAAAAGTCGAAATAATCTTATCTTCCGGAGCAAGCCTAATATTTGAGCCTTCAACCGTTGATGCCGGTTCAGGTGTTGCAGGCGCGCTCTCTGTTGCCTCCGGAGGAGTTGTATGGTCCATTTGCGCTGCAAGATAAGTTACACCGTTATCTATATACGGACTGCCGACCGCATTAAATACAAAGCATGTAAGCGACGCTGTCGCAAGATTCCGAGGTGTTAACTCTGTATTCTGAGCGGCTATCTCACCTGTCACCGACGGATCATCAGGATCGATCCTGTAAATAGTATACGCAGCATTTCCGGTTTGTACAGCGCCGGATTCTCCGTTTTGAGGGATCTCAATAAGAACCCTGTACCATGTCCCGCAGACAAGATTTCCTTCTATATCCACAGTATCGCCCTTATCAACAATTGCGCTGACCTCTGCGGTTCCGTCGATTTTACCTTCAATAACAAAGGTTGTGCCAAGCTTATTGCTTTTGTCATTAAACGCTTCAACCGAAAGCTTATCTCCCGCATTTACAAGCACATCAAATGCGGCGTAAACCGAATTTGTTCTCGCTTTTGTTGAATATGCGGCAACTGTTTCACTTTCCTCAACAACTTTTGCCGCGCTGTGGTTGAGCACCTGCTGACCCTCTCCCTCAGGGGCTGTAAAGACAGCAAGCTCCTCCCTTGCATCTGCAGGCTTCAGATCAACATAGGAGCCTTCTGTTTCCGATGGAGGTTCCGGTGACGCAGTAGGTATCTCCAGAACACCACCGGTTTTTATAACCACATTATCAAGATATGCGGTTTCCGGTGACCATGAAACGAGACTCATTGTTGTTAATTCCTTAATATCGGTCTCTATATTTCCGCCGCCAACTAATACTCCGTTGGCTTTTGTTACCTTATATGTTCCTGTACCGGCGGCAAAATCCATATCAACTGTGGTGTGTATCCATGTATTCAGTGTAAAATTCAGAATTGTATTGCCGCTTACCTTGCCCTGTCTGAAGAGTCCGTCCGACAATGCGGTCGCCTTATTACCGTCAAGCGGACCACTCTGAAGAATAACCTTCAGACGTTCATCTATATCAATCGGATTATCCACACCATATAAATCATACTCAAGAATCACATGCGACTTTCCCTCTGTCAAAGCGCTTAAATCAAATGTCGCATAACTGTATGCTGTATCCTTGGTCGAACTATGTTCTACACAAAGGACTGTATTGTTGCTTACTACGGGATCGTTGGTTTTTCCAATAACTGTATAATCCTTGTGATTTGTTGTCGTTACGCCAACGCTTTCAAAATCACTGTCGCCTTCAAAATCAACTGTAACTTCATTTTCAATCGGTTCAGCGGTAGGCACAGGCGTTGCCGTCGGCGCTGCTGTTGCTTCCTCATGAGTTGCCGCCTCCGGCACCTCTGATAAAACCCCGTCGGGAGTTTCATATATTACCATATCATTAAAGCAGAAGGTCGGGTATCCTATCGGATTCTCACTGGAACGCTGTGCATCGATCGGATCCACACCGTCTACATAACCCTGAAAAGCTATCTTATTGATTGATGTGTCCGATGACGATGCAACCGGCGATGTGTTGCTGTCAAGATATACATTTGTTCCCGATGTTGTGACAACCACTTTAATCTTATGCCAGTCGTCCGGTGTAGCACCGATAGTATGCATATTAATTATTGTATTGCCGATACTGAAAGCATCATCATATGTGGTACCGCCGGAATTGTATTCTCTGAGCTTGAATGCCAGAACTATGTCCTTACCCGCTTCCGCTGTATATGTTTCATTAAACTGCATATACGCGCCTCTGCCATTGGACGAAAACTGCGAAACCTGAGTCTGAAGAAACATATCCGCCGAGCCCTCCGAAACGGAAGCAACTCTGTAATATGATGAATCATCTACCTTGTTGGCAGTTGTAAGAACCATACCGCCGATTCCGGTATAGGTGCTTCTTGCCCCAAGTGTGCCGTCAACCAATACATATCCGACTCTTTCAGAACTTGTTTTATGCAATACTGTATTTGCATAGCCGTCAAACGTATCTGACCATAACACATTTTCACCTGCGGCGCCCGCATTAACCGGCGCAACAAATATAGAAGAAATTAATGCTGCTGCGCTTAACAATGAAACAAATTTTCTCATTTACATTCTCTCTTTCCATTGAATTATATAGATCACAATTTAATATTAAATTCAAATTCTACTTATTATATTATACCACATATTGCTTGCAAACTCAATACATCAAATATTTTTTCAGCATTTTTAATGATTTTTTAACCCGATTTTTATGTACTTTTAATATTCACCGTTTTTAAAAGAAGCGGCTTTTCAGCACGTCTGATACGAGAAATCTCCTATATGAAAAAAAGAAAGGCTACTGCGCCATTGCGCGGCAACCCTTCCTTTGAAAAGTATATTATAGTATGTTATGCGAAAATATATTATCAGAATTTGAAGTCATACTTGAATTCATCAGGGATTATGACATTACCGTTCTCATCAATATTTCCTTCATCTGCCTCATATGCATCCTTATAATCCTGACATACAAGGTCGCCGTCCATCTTGAGCCACTGCTTAATAGCTGTTTCGTAGCCCTTTTCATCAAGCTTACCAACGATATAGTTTGTTCTTGCTTCTGAAATGATGGCATCAAGCTGTGTACCGCTCATTGAGTATGTATCTGATGTGTACGGAGCCATCGGGTTTATAACCGCATACAGCTCGTTCTCCTCATAAACCTGCTCAACCTTTTCAGCGGTCTTATTGACATATGCTGTTCCGAGCTCTGTGGGAGCAACGCCCATTGAGAACTGGTTGAGGTCTGCATATTCGGCAGCTAAAGCTGCATCTGTAGTAACAACAGCCTTGCCGTTTTCATCGAGAGTATAGTTTCTGCCCTCAATGCCGTAGTTACAAAGGTCGACTACATATTCACCGTTACACTCGTCAAGCACTGACAGGATAAAGTCAAGATCCTCTTCCGTTCCTACTGTCGGAGTCGGGAATACATAATAGCCGTTATAACCGGTTGTAGGCCAGATCGCAGGAGCCGTATCTGCATCCTTTGTAACATAACCGAATACGTCAACTACAGCGTTCGGATTGTTTTCAAGGATATTTGTAGCATTACGTCTTGCACGGTCAGCAACGTCTATCTGAACACCTCCGACGCCGTTCAGGAAATCGTTATCCCAGCTGTTGGCGTCAAGAGTTGCCATATTGCTGTTGATATAGCCCGCTTCATACCATTCACGCATCTTTGTCATAGCGTCAAAGTATCCCTGAGACATAAACCACGGCTTCCATTCGCCTGTTTCCTCGTCATAGCCCCATTCATTCGGTGAGCCCATCCATACCGCAAGGTTATGCAGCGGACCGTCAAGGAAGGTTGTAACTATCATACCGTATGTATCATCCTGACCGTTTCCGTCCGGATCATCCTCGGTAAACGCTCTGAGCACCTCACCCAGATCATCAACCGTCTTTGGTATATCAAGACCGAGGTTGTCAAGCCAGTCCTTACGGATCGTAACACCCTCACGTCCTAAGGTTCTTGTACGGTATATACCAAAAATCTTACCGTCTACAGATATATTTCTGTTTGTTGTTGCATTCGCCTGCGCAAGCTTCGGATATACATAACCCTCAGGATTCTCCTCTGAAACATACTTCTCGTCTGTTTTTGTAAATGCGTCAGTAATATCCCAGAAGGTTCCTGCCTTTGAGTTCTGGATAACCGATGAGTTTCTTGTTGATACAAGCATTACATGCGGATATTCGTTAGCGCCCATTGCGGCTGTAACCTTCTCGGCATAAGCAGTTGAAGCGACCCACTGAAGATCAAGGCTTACCTTATCATACTGCTTGTCGTATTTTTTGCTCATAGCCTCTCCGAGGTATCTCTCTATCTCCTGTACTACAGGTGAACTCTCGTCCGCCGGAGCAGTCTTTGTAGCGCTTGTCATTACTGAAATACTCGGATTGCTGGTGTCTATTCCGACAGGTGTAGGCTCACTGCCGCAGCCTGCCAGAGCTCCTGCAATAATACCCATAGCAATAACAAGTGATGATATTTTCTTCCAATTATTCATTACGCTGTTCCTCCTTTAACCCTTGATAGCGCCGACCATAACGCCTGCGGCAAAATGCTTCTGAAGGAACGGATATACGATAAGAATCGGAACCGTACCTATAACGATAACAGCCATCTTCAGAGTTTCCTGCGGAAGGTCCTCACCGTCAGCAGTATCCTCTGTCGTAATCATTACCAGGTTTCTCAGTACGAGCTGGAACGGGTACTTCTTCTGGTCGCCCAGATACAGCAAAGCGCTGAAGTAGTCATTCCAGTGACCAACCGCATAGAACAAACCGAAGGTCGCAAGACACGGAAGTGAAAGCGGAAGCGCTATCTTTACAAATATACCGATATCGGTACATCCGTCAATTGACGCCGCTTCTTCAAGTCCCTGCGGAAGCTCCATAAAGAAGTTGCGGACAATAAGCATGTTGTACGCGCTTATTGCGCCCGGGAAGATAAGAGCTGCATATGAATCGTACATTCCCAGAGCCTTAACAACGAGGAAGGTAGGGATCATAC
>JBJEFT010000398.1:0-4752 GCA_051874315.1 Candidatus Ornithomonoglobus sp. | reverse complement strand
GAGTGCAGAGGATGTATCTTAACGGCGCCGATGTTACCTTGAGAATACGCGAAAATGACGCGTCAATGGGAGCGTCCGCCGTTGCCGCGATCCCCGAGGTCAGAACGCGTCTTGTAGCCATGCAGCAGGAAATGGCAAAGGGGGGCGGAGTACTGATGGACGGCAGGGACATAGCGACAGCAGTACTGCCGGGTGCCGAGCTTAAAATCTATCTTACGGCATCCGTTGAGGAGCGCGCAATGCGCCGATATAAGGAATATGTCGAAAAAGGCGCAGAATGCGATTATGAGGCAATTAAGGCTGATGTTATAAAAAGAGACTATGACGATATGAACCGCGCCGTATCACCTCTCAGAAAGGCTGAGGATGCGGTGCTGCTTGATACGTCGGATATGTCTTTTGAGGAAACGGTTGATAAAATACTTGATATGGTTAAAGAAACGGAACAGAAATAAATGTCTGTACAAAACAGGCAAAGAAAAAAACGGAGGTATCTGATGGATTTTTATACATTCGGCAAGAAGGTTACGGGCGGACTTTCCCATGTGATGTTCAGATTAAGAAAAACAGGAGTTGAAAATATTCCCGAACAGGGACCGGTTATCCTTGCAGTAAATCATAAGAGCGGTCTTGACCCGATAGCGGTGGGTATAACCTGCCCCAGACAGATCCGCTTTATGGCAAAGTCAGAGCTGTTTAACAATAAGCTTTTCGGAAAGCTTATATCAAGCCTCGGCGCGTTTCCCGTACACCGCAACAAAGGCGATATTGGCGCGATCAAGGCGGCGTTCGGTATTTTTAAGGACAACGGAGTAATGCTTATCTTCCCCGAGGGCGGAAGGATCACGAAAAAGGAGCCGAAGCTGCGCGCAAAGCCCGGAGTTGTTATGATGGCGCAGCGGGCGCAGGTACCGGTAATACCCGTTCTAATAGACGGCAAATACAGATGGCTGGGCAAAGTAACAGTCCGCTACGGCAAGCCTGTTACCTATGAGGAATACAAGGGTCAGAAGCTGTCGGGTGAAAAAATGCAGGAGCTTGCCGATGAGCTTCTTGAAAAAATATATGAGCAGGCGGAGGTAAAGAAGCTGCCGGGAGGTAAAGCGTAATGCCGGTTAAAGTTGCAAAAACCGCGGGCTTCTGCTTTGGAGTAAAGCGCGCTGTTGACGGAGTGTATGAGGCTCTCGAAAAGGGTGAGAAGATCGCGACCCTCGGAGATATAATCCATAACAGTCAGGTTATTGACGACCTTAAAAACAGGGGCGTTTATTCCTTTGAAAGAGTGGAGGATATTCCCGCGGATTATAAAATCGTTATCAGGGCGCACGGCGTCGGTAAGGATGTTTATGAAAAAATAGGTGACAGGGAGTACACCGATCTGACCTGTCCGTTTGTGGAAAAAATTCACAGAATAGTGGAAAAGCATCATAAAGACGGTTACAAAATTGTGATTGTCGGGGACAGAAATCATCCCGAGGTTATAGGCATAAACGGCTGGTGTAATTACGAAGCGGAGATAATTGACAGCGAAGCACGCGAATTTAATACAGATTTTACCAAAAAACCACTGTGCGTTGTGGCACAAACAACAATTAAGAAAAATAATTTTGTGCAAATCGTACAAATTTTAAAAAACACTTGCAAAAGTACCATAGAATTTGATACAATATGTAGTGCAACAAAGAATAGGCAGGAGGAAGCGGCGGCTTTAGCGGCGGAATCCGACTGTATGATTGTGGTCGGAGGACGCAAGAGCTCCAACACGAGAAAGCTCTATGAAATATCCCAGAAGCTGTGTCCCGAAACCTATCATGTTGAAACTGCGGAAGAGCTTCCGCACAAACAATATAATAAAATAGGAATTACGGCGGGAGCCTCAACGCCCGCGCGTATTATCCAGGAGGTAGTAAAGGCTATGAGTGAGAATTTAAAAAATGAAGAGAGCTTTGCCGAGCTTTTTGAAAACTATGAGCAGAAGACTCTCAACAATGGGGACATTGTGGATGGAGTTGTTGTCGAAATCCGCAAGACAGAAGTAATCGTTGATCTGGACGGCTTCAAGTACAACGGTGTGCTTGCGATGGACCAGATTACGGATGACCCGTCACTTGAGCCGTCTGATGTTGTAAAGAAAGGCGAAACAATCAGAGTTTACGTTGTTGGCGTAAATGATGCTGAAGGAAAGGTAGTTTTATCAAGAAAGAAATTGGTAGCTATGGAGAGCTGGAACAAAATCAAAGCGGCTTACGAATCGGGAGAGATTATTGAGGGCAAGATCATCAAGGCTGTTAAGGGCGGCGTGATCGCATTGGCTGACGGTTCGCAGGTATTCATTCCGGCGCGTCAGGCATCTGAGAGATATGTTTCAGACCTTCAGAGTCTTGTAGGAACGACTGTTAATTTCAAGCTTATCGAGCTTGATGAGAGAAGAAAGAGAGTTGTAGGTTCGGTACGCGTTATTCTCGAGGCTGAGCGCAAGGCTAAGGAAGAAGCGTTCTGGGCGGCTGCGGAAGTAGGCAAGCACTACAGCGGCACAGTTAAGTCGCTTACATCATTCGGTGCATTTGTCGATATCGGCGGCGTGGACGGTCTCGTTCACATCAGCGAGCTTTCATGGAACAAGATCAAGCATCCGTCAGAGGTATGCGCAGTCGGTGATGTTATGGACGTATACATCAAGGACATCAACACAGAAACAAAGAAGATTTCCTTGGGCTTCAAGAAGCTTGAGGACAATCCGTGGGTAATCGCGCAGAATAAGATAAATGTCGGCGATGTGATAACAGTTAAGATCGTAAGAATGATGCCGTTCGGCGCATTTGCGGAAATTATCCCGTCAGTAGACGGTCTTATCCACATCTCACAGATTGCAGACAGACGTATCGGCAAGCCTGAGGACGTTCTCTCAATCGGTCAGGAGGTACAGGTTAAGGTTACCGACGCTAACTGGGAGGAGAAGAAGATCAGTCTTTCAATCAGAGCTCTTATCCAGAAGGAGGAGCCGGAAAAGACTGAGGAACCGGAGCCGGAAGAGGATGATGACGACGTACAGCCGGAATCAACACTCGTATATTCAACAGACCCCGAGGTACAGGCAGACCTGCCCGCTGAGGAGCCGGCTGATGCCGAATAAGCGGATAATATTGAATTTAAGAGGACGCGGTTGCAGCGTCCTCTTTTTGTATGAAATTTCTCGATTTTTAACGCATATTATTTTTTGATTTACAAACCGGATACAGACCATGTCGGAAACAAACTGCGCCGGGAGCCTGATCCACAAGAACGGAAGGCAGAGTCATTTCGCTGTACTGTGTTGAAATAATGCCGGTTTTTGATACTCTCGAGTACAGGCCGCGGAGTCTGCCGTTGTATATAAACAAGCCGGTAATATTGAAATACCTTGCAAACCCGGCCTTTTCGTCCCAAAGCAAATCTATGTTTTCCGTTTCATACGGGTGTATATATTCCTGCATAAGATAGTCGGTATCGGCATGCTTTTGTATAAATGCGCTCCACTCCTTGTCCGTTTTTGCCTCAATACCGGCAAATACACCCTTTGACGCGTACGAATCGGCAGGCTTGACGATCCAGCTGAAGCGGTTCTTTTCTATGTCATATTTTTTGATGTTTTCCGCAGTCAGCTTATAGGTTCTGGGAATATGCTCCTGTATAAAGGAATTTTCTTCATCGGTTAAAATCCTCTTTGTCATATCATGGTGCATGATCTCGAATATAAGCTTATTATGAACAATCTGCGTTTTAAAATCGCCTATAAGGACAACCTCATTGTTCCTTGCCGCCTCTATAAACGGCAGAATATCATCATACGCGGATAAAATATCACAGGTCACCGCTCTGCGGTACACCGCATCAACAGCTCGACCCGACGGGGCAATCAGCCGTCCGTCCTTCCGCTTAAAGCTGTATATATCACATATTTCGCAGCTGTAGCCGTGCCTTTCAAAGGATTTTTTAAATTCTTCAAATTCCTCTACGGACGCGCTTGACATAAAGTCAGCAATTGCAACATGCGCGTTTTCCTTATATCTGCCGGATGCTTTGTATATTTTTGTAAATTCCTCCGTAAAGGAATCGAACAGCTCAAAGACTGTGATTTTATGCTTTTCGCAGAATTTGCCAAACACCTCCGAGGTGCGGAAAACATTGTTAAGCTCCCTGTCCTCATTCATACCGCTCGAGCCGTCGGTGTTGAATTCACAGAATTTATAGCCGCCGGTTTCATGGTTATAGAATAAATCAATTCTCATGACGGGGATTAAGCATTCATAAAGCGACGGGCGCAGAATAAGCTCATTTATCCTGTCATCAAATCCGAAAAGCTCTCTGTATTCCGGATTTTTTATATATTCCTTTATAATCTTATCAAGGATTCTACAGATACTGTCGGCAATCTCCTTAAAGCGGTTATAATCCCTGCGAGTGTACATCTGCGGAATATACAGCGTATGTACCGTATTGCCGTGATAATGCGCTGTAGAATTTTCCAGCGAGGCTCTCATCGCAGCCGCGTCCTTTTTTGCGCGTTCGGGTGATTGGCATATCAGCGCTTTGTATTCGTCTGAACAATTCATCTTATGTTCGTTCCTCTCAATCACATACGGATGGCCTTCAGATACCGTAGTAAGCCATCCGCGCGGTTCTCTTTATTCGACAATATTATAGCATATACGACCTCCGATGTCAACAAATATCCCGAAGCTGAAACCGGATGAGCTTGACAGAAAGATGCTG
>JBJEFT010000397.1:0-4755 GCA_051874315.1 Candidatus Ornithomonoglobus sp. | reverse complement strand
CTTGATACTCATTCGTTTAAGTTTGAAATCACCTAAGGTGAATCACTGAAGATTGAAGGCGGCGAGGTAACTCTTAAATCAATAGAAACAAATTAAATATTTGGAGGGATTGACATGAATCTAAAACATATCAAACTATTAACTGTTTCCGCAATAATCAATGCGGGACTCGGGGCGTTCCTTATCATCTGCGGTCTGCTTGAATTTACGGGAATACTGTACACAAATGCAAACACAACAATTGAGTCTGTCGGCGTACAGCTCTCATATCTTGTATTCATAAGCGGTATTCTTGTATTCGCATCCGGTTTAATCACCATATTGGTGCGCAGAACAATGTCGAACATTAACCTGCTTATACTGCTTGGCGTTTTTGCTCTCGCATGGCCTATATTCGTTTCAATTTCGCTGTTCTTCTCACAGCTGATTATATGTATAAGACTGCTGCCGAAAATGCTCTCGTCACTTTTCTACATAATTGCAATCCTCATTGTTAAAATCACAAATGAGGCTCTGCGCAAGGTACATAAATTTAATCCGGTCGCGCATGTTGAGGCATTGGGCAAAAGAAAGAACAGCATCGACGTTGCAAAGGTTCTTAACAGCGGCAAGGGCAAGGCAAAAACAGGCGGCGGCATTCAGGCGCTCGGAAACCTTGCGCAGGCAACAGGAAAGCGCAAGAGCGGCTTTTCATTCGGAAAATTATTCTACAGCGGCACAAGACACAGCCAGGTAAGCTTTGGCAAGCTGTTCTATTCCGGCACCAGAAAAAGAGGAAAATTCCGTATCAGAAAAAGATAAGAAAATAATACGACCGGCTTTGGGAAATAATCCAAAGCCGGTATTCTTTTACATAAACGCTGAGATTAAAAACACAATACCGACCGCAATTACGGCAATGTGTATCCAGAACAGTTTAATTATCGCTCCTGGGTTTTCATTTTCTCTTGCCTGCTTCATAAGCTTCACAATAACAAGGGCGGCGCCGCATATTATGAGCGGTGAAAAGCTGTACGCAAGAAACGCGCTTCCGTTTGACGCGCTGATAATGAATTTCAGTATTATCATGAAATATCCGCCTCCCGCAAGCAGCGAAAATATCAGCTGTCCCGCGGTGGTATTAAGTATATTTAAAATTTTCTTATTCAAGATACGTTCCCCAATCAGTCAAGTCTTGCAAGCTCTTTGAAAGCGTTTGCCATTTCAATCGCGGAAAGCGCGGTGTCATAGCCCTTGTTGCCCGCCTTGGTGCCCGCGCGCTCAATCGCCTGCTCAATAGTATCGGTTGTGAGAACTCCGAACAGTACCGGAATACCCGAATTAAGCGATACCTGAGCGATACCCTTAGCGGTTTCATTACATACCATTTCATAATGCGAGGTCGCTCCGCGGATGACCGCGCCCACGCATATGACCGCGTCAAAGGACATATTCATAACCATTTTCTTAGCCATAAGCGGCAGCTCAAACGCTCCCGGAACCCATGCCAATGTGATGTCCTCGTCCTTTACTCCGTGGCGCACAAGGCAGTCCTGAGCGCCCGAAATGAGCTTTGAGGTTATGAACTCGTTGAATCTTGACGCAACGATACCTATTTTAAGTCCCTCGCCTGTTAATTTTCCTTCATAAACATTCATTTTGATTTCCTCCTGTATAATTAATATTTAAATAAATGTCCCATTTTGTTCATCTTGGTTCTGAGATAAAACTCGTTTTCCTTTTTAGCCGGTATCTGTATCGGAACACGCTCGACTATCTCTATTCCGTATTCCGAAAGGTCGGATATTTTCTCCGGGTTATTTGTCATGATCCTGAGCTTTGACGCGCCCAAGTCACGGAGAATCTGAGCGCCCTCGCTGTAGTCGCGAAGATCCGGCGCAAAGCCAAGCTTTACGTTTGCCTCGACCGTATCATAGCCATGCTCCTGCAGGGTGTACGCCTTTATCTTGTTAAGAAGTCCTATTCCTCTGCCCTCCTGGCGCAGATAGACTATAATGCCTCTGCCCTCTTCATTTATCTTCCTCATCGCTTCCGCAAGCTGCTCGCCGCAGTCGCAGCGGCATGAGCCGAACACATCGCCCGTAAGACATTCAGAATGCACGCGGCAGAGCACCGGCTCACCGTCTGACACCTCGCCCTTAACAAGCGCAACGTGCTGCTTACCGTTAATAATGTTTCTGTAGCCGTAAATATCAAAGTCGCCGTATTTTGTCGGAAGCTTTGCCTGCGCCACGCGCTCCATTATCTTATCCCGCTGTCTGCGGTATGCCTGCAGATCCTGAATACAGATAAATGTCAGCTTATGCTCCTTTGCAAATTCGACAAGTCCGTCGCGGCGCATCATTCTGCCATCGTCCGCCATGATCTCACAGCACAGTCCGACCTGCTCAAGTCCCGCCAGACGGCACAAATCAACAGTCGCCTCCGTGTGTCCGTTGCGTTCAAGCACACCGCCCGGCTTTGCCTCCAGAGGAAACATATGTCCCGGACGTCTGAAATCGGACGGCTTTGCGTTAGGCGCCACACACATTCTCGCGGTGAGTCCGCGCTCCTCCGCGCTTATGCCGGTCGTCGTGTCGATATGGTCTATTGACTCGGTAAACGCGGTTTCATGGTTATCGGTATTGTTCGCCACCATCGGTCTTAAGCCGAGCTTTCTGACATACGCGCCGCTCATCGGCATACATATAAGTCCCTTCGCCGCGCTTGCCATAAAATTCACGTTCTCCGTTGTCGCAAACTGCGCCGCGCAGATAAGGTCGCCCTCGTTTTCGCGGCTCTCGTCATCGGTGCATAGAATTACCTTTCCGTTTTTGAGATCCTCAATCGCCTTTTCGATCGTGTCAAATTTCACTTTATATCACGCTCCTTAAAATCCGTATTTTTTCAGAAAATCTTCGGTTATGCCTTCACTCTCATGATTTGTGAGCTTTTCAACATACTTTCCTATTATATCACACTCTATATTGATTTTATCACCGTTTTTACGTTCCACCAACGTGGTCTCCGCCGCGGTATGCGGTATGATCGAAACAGAAAATTCCTCCGGCGAGACACTCGCAACCGTAAGGCTTATGCCATCAAGCGCCACTGAGCCTTTCTCGACAATGTATTTTGTAATATCACGCGGCGCGCCTACTCTCACCCATACGGCGTTGTCCTCCCGTACCATGCTTAAAATCGTTCCTGTGCCGTCAATATGCCCTGAAACTATATGACCGCCGAAGCGGCCGTTAAGCTGCATGGCGCGCTCAAGATTTACCCGGCTGCCCCTGGCAAGTCCGCCGAGGTTCGTCCGGCGCATGGTTTCCGGCATTATGTCAGCCGTAAAATACGGCTTTTTAAAATCCGTCACAGTAAGGCACACACCGTTTACCGCGATGCTGTCGCCCAATTTTATATCATCTAAAACCTTATCCGCCTTTACTGTAACGGAGCAGGACTTTGTTCCCGCCAGAACACGCTCTATCGTCCCTTTTTCTTCAACTATTCCGGTAAACATTATTGCACCGCCTTCTTGTATTTCAGTAAAATATCATTCCCGAAGGCTTTTACCTCCGGCCTGCCGAACATATACGCGTCACGCGCAAGTTCAACGCCTCTGCCGCCCACAACCGGCTTGGCGTCACGTCCGCCTATGATTTTAGGCGCGATATAGATATTCAGCTCATCGACCAGTCCGGCTTCAAGCAGTGACGCGTGAAGCTCCGCGCCGCCCTCAGCGAGCACGCTGTCAATATTAAGCTTTCCAAGCTCCGCCATAAGCTGAGTAAGATCAACACGTTCACCGTCTGTTATGATAACGCGCGCTCCGGTATCTGTAATCGACTTTATTCTTTCCTCATCCTTTGATACCGCGGCTATTATTGTCGGTATCTCACGCGCAGTTCTCATTATCCTTGACGCAAGCGGTATTCTTAAATGACTGTCGCATATTACTCTCACCGGATCTGACGGATTTTCCGTTCTGCAATTAAGCATAGGGTCGTCGGCAAGCACGGTGTTTATTCCGCACATGATCGCCGCGCAGCGCTTGCGCGTCCTGTGTACATTCTCCCGTGACAGCTCGTTTGAGATCCATTTTGAATCGCCGGTATATGACGCTGTCCTTCCGTCAACAGACATTGCCGCCTTCATGATAACATACGGTCTTTTCGTCGTTATATAGTGAAAGAATATATCATTGAGCGCGTCACATTCGGAGCGCAGCACATTTTCAACAACGTTTATTCCGCGCTTCCTGAGATATTTAAAGCCCTTGCCCGAAACAAGAGGATTAGGATCATAGGAGCCGACATAGACATTTTTTATTCCTGCCTCTGCGACCGCCTCGGTACAGGGCGGCTGCTTTCCGTGATGGCAGCACGGCTCAAGCGTAACGTATATATCCGCGCCCTCCGCGCTTTCGGTAAGATTTTTTATCGCGTTCCGCTCCGCGTGAAGCCCGCCGTACCGCTCATGGTACCCCTCGCCTATTATTCTGCCGTCCTTTACGATAACCGCGCCGACCAGCGGATTGGGATTTACAAAGCCTTCCCCGCGCCGCGCCAGTTCAATGGCGCGTTTCATAAATTTTTCTTCCATAAAAATACACCCCGGCATATCGGGGCGCGGAAAATTCTATACTTATACCGTACATCTTCTCTCATCCGGACTGACAGATACATATCTGATTACCGTCGGTTCCGGACTCTCACCGGTATCAACCCGTAGGCTCGCGGACTTATGGACGTATCCAATCACCGCCGGTCATGA
>JBJEFT010000396.1:0-4765 GCA_051874315.1 Candidatus Ornithomonoglobus sp. | reverse complement strand
AAAAATTGATTATACTGTGGAAAATGGAATAAAGTTTTACTGCGAGGATTATAATGATGGTGTTAAAATGTTTATTCGTGATGCTCCAAAAGGGGATGTAATAATTCCGGAAACAGTTGACG
This sequence comes from Candidatus Ornithomonoglobus sp., assembly GCA_051874315.1. Taxonomy (GTDB): domain Bacteria; phylum Bacillota; class Clostridia; order UBA1381; family UBA1381; genus Ornithomonoglobus. The sequence continues at coordinate 4,643 of JBJEFT010000396.1, read as the reverse complement.
GAAAAATGGTTCTTGCTGTAGAATTCTTAAATCCCGGCGGAGGAGCTTATGATAATTTGCAGTTTGAATCTGTATATTTTCCCGATACGGTTGAATATGTAAAACATTTATGTTATAATGAAAAACTTAAATCTGTACATCTTCCGGCAAATCTAACAGAGGTAGTTACGAATTTGTTCTATAAATGTACCTCGTTGGAATCGATAGAAATTCCAAGTAATGTTACAAAAATAAGTCCATACGCTTTCTTCGAGTGTACATCCCTAAAAAGTGTTAAACTTCCGGAGGGGCTTATAAGCATAGGTGAAAAAGCATTTAGCACTACGGGTTTGGAAAGTATTCAGATACCGTCAACAGTTGTGAAAATAGACAATAATGCATTTCATGTATGCCGAAGTCTGAAATCGGCTAATATTCCGGAGAATGTGACATATATCGGTGATTCGGCATTTTCCGGTACAGCAATTACATCTGTAACTATCCCTCAAAATATAGAATATTTGGGAAAATATGCATTCAGTAATTGTAGGGAACTTTCAGATGTGCAAGGGCTTTCAAAAAAGCAGATGATTAAATATTGGAACGCATTCAGCAATACCGCATGGAGAGATTCGCTTGAACTTGATGATCCGTTCCTTGTAGATGAATCAGGAACTCTGATAGCATATGCCGGAAAGGACAGTAATATTGTAATACCCGATACCGTAAAAACCATAGGTCAAAATGCGTTGGCATACAATGATGATTTAAAGCAGGTAACAATCCCCAATTCAGTAACTACAATCTCACAGGCAGCATTTGTATATGACCACAATATAACGGAAATTACAATTCCGGCAAGCGTTACAAAAATTGAACAATACGCGTTTTCAAACTGTACACAGCTCAAAAATGTAACTCTTGAAGCATCGGATACACCGTTGGATGTAAGCAGTATTTCATTCCAAAATACGCTTATATCACCTGATACATTTAAAACAAACGGCAGGAAATTCAGAAATCAGGGTGTGGTGTTTAAAGAAACCTTGTTCGATCCCGATTTTGTGCCGGTGCCGGTATACAATTCAACAGAGGCTCCCTCGTCAACCGAGAAACCGACTGAAACACCAACAGAAACACCGACTGCAAAGCCGACTGCGACACCCACTCCGGAAACGGAAAAGAAAGAACTTACCGTAATAAGCACTAATGAAAATATATCTGTTGAAGCAGACGGTACACAAATCGAATTTGACGATGCTAAGCCGTTTATTGACCAAAACGGGCGCACACAAATCCCGATACGCGCTGTTGCGGAAGCATTGGATTGTACTGTCGACTGGGATGAACAGACACAAACAGTCACCCTTTCAAAGGATAATAAGTTAGTAATTATTCAGATAGGCAATGCAAACATGCAGGTGAATAAAAGCATTGTAACAATGGACACCACCGCCCGGATAGCAAATGACAGAACGTATATACCCGTCCGCTTTGCGGGAGAAGCTTTAGGTATGACAGTGAATTGGCTGGAGTAACAGGTAAGCCAAAACATGTATATATTCTATAAAAACCAAAGAAAAACTGTTATAAAAAATTTTTAAGGAGTGAACAGAAAATGAAAGTAAGGCTGGGAATATTATGTACTGCAGGCATATTTGCTGTCGGTTCTCTTGCGTCTTTTGCGAATGAGGTTCAGCCTGCTGACACTGACAGCAAGGATAAAATATACGAGTATACGGATACTGACGGTACAACATACCAATATACAAAGGAGGGTGAAGAAAACGGCGTTACTTTTTATGAAGCCGTAACAACTACTCCGGATCCGGCACTGACGGGAACATATACCGATGCGGACGGTTCCGTATACAGTTATAAGTTTATCAATGACCGTACAGCGGTATGTATTAACGATTCCTAAAAAATTACAGGAGCTGAGATTACTCTTCCGTCGGAGATTGACGGACTTCCGGTGGAGCAGGTCAGCGGCAGCTGTATTGCCGGAACAAAAGTAAAGTCTGTCACAATACCGTCAGGCTGCAAGCTGATTTTTGGGTTCGGAGGAAACACAACGATAGAAACAATCAATCTGAACGAGGGACTTGAAAGCATAGAAACATATACATTCCATGCTTGTACCGGACTGAAAAATATTAATCTGCCGTCATCGCTGACAGTAATAGAAGACCGAACATTTGAAGGATGTACAGCTTTGGACAACATTACCATTCCTGCATCGGTAACAAAGATTGGCAATACAGCGTTTGAGGGATGTTCTTCCTTAAAGAATCTGAAGCTGAATGACGGCTTGATTAAGATAGGAGCAGCAGCCTTCAGTAATTGTGATATTCGTAGTCTGAGTCTGCCGTCAACACTGGTGTCGGTAGATTACAATGCGTTTTTTGGAAATAAACATCTGACATCACTTACAGTTCCGGCGAGCGTAACGGAGATTGGCTCGGCTGCATTCAGAGACTGCGGACTGGAGTCTGTAAAGCTGCACAGCGGTATAACGGCGATAGAAAACACTGCATTCAGTTGTGAAAGTCTGAAAACTGTTGAAGGCTTGACAGAAAATCAGACGGCGGAGTTCTGGACAGCTTTTACGAATACGCCGTGGCAGACATCGATGATAAACGATGAACAGCCGTTTATTGTTTCGGCGGAAGGAAAGCTTTCGGCTTATGTGGGAAGTGCAGAAAATGTCATTATTCCCGACAGCGTAAAGATTATAGGAGAGGGAGTATTCGCCTCGAAAAGCATTAAGAGCGTCACTATACCCGAAACCGTGACAAGAATTGAGTATACGGCATTTCTTGATTCGGGACTTCTGTCGGTAACAATTCCGGCAAGCGTAACAGCAATCGGAGAAATGGCATTTGCAAACTGCAAAGCTCTGAAGGAGATAACCTTTGAGTACAGCGAAAAGAACATCGTGCTTGGTAAAGGTGCTTTTCAGTCCATTCCGGTTACAAAGGATTCGGTAAATAAAAACGGAAGAACAATAACCAATTTTGAAACAGGATTTAATGATACTGTATTTGTTGTGGCTGATAAGCCTGTAACCACGCCGGCACCGGCTCCGACAGCAGTGCCGTCTGAAAAACCTGAAAATGCGGTATTAACTGAGCAGAAAGCGTCTATAGCGGTAGCAGCCGATAAGAACGGTATAAGCATTACAGCCGGTGATAAATCCGTTGATTTTACGGACGCGCAGCCGTTTATTGATAAAAACGGCAGAACACAAATACCGATACGCGCTGTTGCCGAAACACTTGGCTGCACTGTGGATTGGAACGAACAAAAGCAAACAGCAACGCTTACGAAAGGCAATACTGTTGTCGTTATAACAATAGGTGAAGCAAATATGCAGGTTGGCACGGAAACAGTAACAATGGATACGACCGCACAGATAGTAAATGACAGAACATATATACCAGTCCGCTTTGTGGGAGAAGCATTGGGTATGGAGGTGAATTGGATAGAGTAAAAACAGGTAAATTATATCATGAAGACTGTTTGTTCCGTTATTATAGCAAACTGCAAGCCCCCAATCTCTTATGATAAAGATTGAGGGCTCGCTTACTGCATGGAAAAATGGAAGCTCAATTATACAGTATTAATTGAGGTGTATTCTATTCCGAGGATGTTTTGTTCGTAAAATCTCCTTTTGCTTAGAAGATGTTACATGGGTATAAATCTGCGTAGTAGTAATAGAACTATGTCCCAATATTTTTTGTATATATCGAATATCAACATCTTCCTCCAATAAGAAGGTCGCCATTGAATGTCTGAACATATGCGGAGTAATATGTATTTGAGAATTAATTTGATCTTCCACATTCTTTAATATTATCCGCACTGATTGTTCAGATAAACGCTGATTCCGATTATTTAAAAAGAAGAAACCGTCCGCCTGTATTTCGTGGGAGAAAAGAGCTTTATATTTATGTAAGATTGAGAGAACATCATAGTTTTCAATTTGAATAATACGTTCTTTTGAGCCTTTTCCAAATATACGCACAGTCTGAGCATCAAGATCAATATCTTTTGATTTCAGAGAACATATCTCCGAAATTCTTGCTCCTGTGGCAAAGAGTAATTCTATTACTGCAGTATTTCGGACAGCTGTACTCTTCTTATGTTCTGTATCAGCTGATTTGATATTATCATATAATGTAATCAATATATGCCGGATAAGATGCTCGGGAATAGTCCTGGGCAGTAACAGGGGTTCCTTAAATGATGTGTCTATTTTATCAAAAGGATTGTGGTCTATTATGTCCTGATAATAAAGATAGTGTATAAATGCCTTTAGGGATGCAATTTTTCTGCGTATAGTTTTTGGTTTAAAGGTTTCGTGCAAGTGATGTATATATTGCGTTAAGTCCGGTTTGGATATGCTCATATTGTTCTTAAAGGACACAAATTGAGCCAAATCAATGCTATAGGCTTTAATCGTATGGTTACTTAAACTTTTCTGTTTAGCGCAATAGTTAAGATAGGTTGTTATTTCGGTTTGTAAATTGATCATTTTGAATATCTCCTGTTATAAATGTTTTTCATGTGGTGATAAAATTATATAACAGGCTTCGGTGTTTGTCGATACAGAGATTTTAATAGGATTTTGTGCATAATATAGAATTTTAATATTGACTTTG
>JBJEFT010000395.1:0-4829 GCA_051874315.1 Candidatus Ornithomonoglobus sp. | reverse complement strand
ATATAGGTACGACAGGGATTCCGAGCATTTCCTCCATTTCGTTTATATGTATCGAACCGCCGTTACCGCGCACCTCGTCCATCATATTAAGCGCGAGCACCATGGGCGTGTCAAGCTCCATAAGCTGCATCGTAAGATACAGACTGCGTTCTATGCTTGTCGCGTCAGCTATGTTTATTATGCAGGTGGGCCTGTCATTAATAATGAACTGTCTTGATACAATTTCCTCACTGCTGTAGGGAGAGAGTGAATAAATTCCGGGAAGGTCCGTTACAAGGGCTTCTGGGTGCCCTTTTATCGTTCCCGTTTTGCGGTCAACCGTAACACCGGGGAAGTTGCCGACGTGCTGGTTTGCGCCTGTAAGCTGATTGAAGAGTGTCGTTTTGCCACAGTTCTGGTTGCCTGCAAGGGCAAAGGTGAGCTGTGATCCCTTGGGCAGCGGATTTTCTGTTGCTTTGACATGATAAATTCCGTCCTCCCTACCCCCCGGGTGTCTGTGCTTATCCGTACAGGGTGAGGCTGAGGGGCTTCTCGGCGAAAATTCGTCCGTGATTGATGCTTCATCAATTTCTATCTTTGCCGCGTCATCAAGCCTTAGTGTAAGCTCGTAGCCATGGATTCTCAGCTCCATAGGGTCGCCCATAGGCGCGTATTTTATAAGCGTTACCGTTGTGCCGGGGGTCACTCCCATGTCGAGAAAATGCTGCCGCAACGCTCCGTGACCGCCCACAGAGGTGATCACCGCGCTTTTTCCTATGTCGAGCTCCTTTAACGTCATAGTATTAAAACCTCCTGTGCTGTGTATATATAACTTAATTATATATATGCAGCCGTTTGTCAATGGTAACCGCAAAACCGCAAAAACCGTTATCGTATATAATTTACTACTTGACATGACCGATAAAAATGGGTATAATATTATTGTAAACCAATTATGGGGTGATAATGCGAAAAATAAGCAGCGCATCTCACTACCCTCAGCGACTTGAAGTATACACATACATCGGCGTCGCTTCGGGCAGCAATCTGCTTGCTTCTTTTCCGCGTTATGATGTTACTGACTTAAGACGGCAGAACGGAGAATATTATGGAGCGTGAGGTAATAGAGTGCTTAAGGGATATGCTTAAGGACTCGCGGCTTTGGCAGATGTATGAGTTTGTTCAGCATGGAGATACCGAGTGTCTTGCGCATACGCTGGCGGTGGTTTACTGCGCTCTTGATATTGCGGAAAGGTTCCATATCAGCATAAGCAAGAGTGAGCTTATACGCGGCGGGATTCTTCATGACTATTTTTTGTATGACTGGCATGACGGAAAGCCCGAACGGAGGATTCATGGCTTTACACATCCGCGTAAGGCGCTGTGTAATGCCGAAATGGATTTTAATCTGACGGATGTGGAAAGAGATATAATTAAAAAGCATATGTTTCCGCTTACAATTATACCTCCTATGTGCCGTGAAGCGTGGCTTATATGTCTGGCTGATAAGATATGCGCGTGCCGTGAAACCGGAAAAAAGAATACTTATCCGGAAATACGGCGGATGATGAACAGACAGAAGAGGTTTTTAGTAGGAAAGAGGAGAGGATAACAATGACGTTATCGCAATATTTTGTATGTTTTATTATATACGGCTTTTTCGGCTGGATATATGAATCACTGTACTATTCGGTTCAGCTCAGAAAACCGGTCAACACAGGATTTCTTCATGTATGCTTCTGCCCTATATACGGCTTCGCATGTGTGGGAAACGCAGTATTATTTAAGAATACTGAAAACAGTGTGATTATATTTGTTACAAGCATGCTTGTGATCTCACTGTTGGAATACTTCGTTTCATGGATGCTTGAAGCATTGTTTGAAAAAAGATGGTGGGATTACAGCGGATGGCCGGCGAATATAAACGGCAGAGTAAGCTTACTGTCCTCACTGGCATTCGGTGTGATGTCTGTAGCTCAGATGAAGCTTTTACATCCGTCTGTTGCAGGGTTTGTAATAAGATTGTCAGAGAAATATACATATATAACAATACTGTTGTTTATGGCAATTATCATTCTTGATCTTCTTGTAACGGTTAGGGATATGGATAAGAAGGACGGTAAGCTTTGGTTTGTAAATGAGCAGACGTCACTGTTCCAGAATGCAAATGAGAAGCTTTCGGAAAAAGTCAAGGTTATCACGGATAAATACAGTAATGCCAAAACCAGAATACGTAACAGAATAGGCAGATGACAAGGCATGGAGAGATATAATAATGAATAAAACAAAGCCTAAGAATAATTCTAAGCTATTAGGCGCGTCTGACAGCGGGGTGATTAAAAAAAAGGAAAATAACCGGCCCAATGAGACTATAGGCAAGAGCATTGAAAGACGCGCAAAGCTTTCAAAACTAAGGAGTAAAAAAGCAAAGTTTGCACTGATATTTCTGATTAAGACAGTTGAGACCTTTGCGGCAAGCGTTGTACCTTCAGTTCTCAGTGTTTTGATAATTTTTTTGAATCCTAATGAAAAATCATGGGCTGTTATGAAGGTTGTTTCATTCTTGGTGACTGCTTATGTCAATTGGAGATTATGGCTGAAATATGCTGCTATGAAGAGCGGTCCTAAGGAATTTTATCTGATGAACGGTCTGACGTACCTGCTTTATTTCGCATCATCGGTAATAGGGTACTATACGCTTGGATATCTTGTTTATTCCATGACATATGCAAATCTGAGAGTGTTTGAGATATGGGGAATGAGAACAATTCACTCCATATGGTGCTCAAACGGTATTATGGTGTTGATCCTTATCTGCTGCGAGCGATTTTCACATATCAGATTCAATAAGTTTATTGAATGGACCAGAAAAAACGGCAGTGATACGGTTGAAATGGAAGATATTCTTACAGATGATACCCCTGTGCAGCAGGACAAGATAGTCGAAACGCTCTCAATAGAAGAGCTCGCAGAGAATATAGATCATGAGGAATATGAGGCGCTTGAGGCAAAAAAACGCGCAATGGAAATGATGCCGGAGGGTACTTTTGATGAAGAAAAGATAACTAAAGGACACGGTGAGAAGGTTGAGCGTGTAGATGCTGTAGATATGGATAATGATCTGACTGAAGGCGATTTTAACGCATTTGCTGCTGCACAAGAGGAGTATGAGCAGAATATGCAGTATTCCGGAGACTCATTGTGGAGCAGCCATATATATGCGGGACGTACTGCGGACGGAAAGCCTATTACCGAGTATGAGGAAGAGGATATGCGCGAAGCAGTTTGGCAGCAGATGGAAAGTTATGATACGGCTGATGCGGACGATGATTCATTGTGGGATAAAAGCATATATCAGGGCAGACATGCCGCCAACGGGTTAAATATTATGGATCCCGATGAGGAAGATGCTTTAGATGACGATAAGATTGATTATGATGCAGATGCATTATGGGAGAGCAGCTTCTATCAGGGAAGAAGCAAAGACAGTATTCCTCAAAGGACTCTTGACTTGGATGATATCTTGGATGAAAGAACAACGGAAAATAGTGTTGACGACGCTGCGGATGCATTATGGGGTTCTGTAAGTCAGGGAAGAGGCAAAAAGGTACAAAGGCTTGAAGATATAGAGGAAGAAGATAATTCGATAGACGCAAATCTGAATGCGGACTATGATACTGATTCCCTTTGGGACAATGTTTATCAGGGAAGAAAAAAATAGCAATAAGGGGCTGTAGCGAAACATAAGTTTTGTTGCGCCCCTTCTCTGTCTATGATGTTTTATAATTAAAATATATAGCTTGCATGAATAAAATCCGCTGTTTTCTTCCAAAAATTATGGACGATCGGCTCCGTATTTTGCGTAATAGGCTGTAATGTCATCATCACTTTTCACCAGCTCGGAATACACAAGGCGGCGCTCATGCACGTCATAGAAGCCTATCGTGGTTTCTCCTGTGCATATGCTTGATTCTGTGCGTATGTCGCCGATCGTATAGCCCTGCGGTACAGGCTCAGTTGCTTGTCTTTTCTTAAATAATTTCATATTGTGACACCTCGGTATTATTTTACCACAATTTCTGAGATAAGTCAATTTATATATAAAATGTTATGTTTTTTTGAATAATTTATTAATATTAGCACTCACCTCTTGACAGTGCTGATAACCGGTGCTATAATATATTCAGAACATAAGGAAAAGGAAAACAAAGAAAACCGATATACGGTATACGCCTATTTCCCTTCATCCCGAGTTCATGGAAAACAAAAGGTATTAAAGCATAATGTTTTTTATGAAAGGAGCGATGAATTATGTTAGTACCGAGTATTTTTGGAAGAGATATGTTTGACGATTTGTTTGGAGGTTCGTTTGGCAATTACAGAACACATGATCTGATGAAAACGGACGTCAAGGACACAAATGACGCATATGAGCTTGTAATGGATATGCCGGGAGTTAAGAAAGAGGACATCAAAGCAGAGCTGAAGGACGGATATCTGACGGTGAGCGCCACCTCAGGCTACAGCAATGATGATAAGGACAGCGAGGGCAGATATATCCGCCGTGAGCGTCATTACGGCTCATGCAGCAGAAGCTTTTATGTAGGCAATGCGATTACGCAGGAGGATATCAAGGCAAGCTTTGAAAACGGTACTTTGAAGCTTACGATTCCCAAGAAAGAGGAAAAGCCGGCGGTCGAGAATAAAAACTATATTCAGATTGAGGGCTGATACAAAACAAAAATTACACTCTGCATTTTTGCGGAGTGTTTTTTTGTTGCATTTTTCAGCCTTTTTATTACATTTGATAGATTTTCGGCAGAAGATATGATATAATAACAGGTAGATCG
>JBJEFT010000394.1:0-4830 GCA_051874315.1 Candidatus Ornithomonoglobus sp. | reverse complement strand
ACGCAATAAAGCCGGGTGAGAGGGTGCTGCTTGTAGATGACCTTATAGCGACAGGCGGAACAATACGCGCGGCGGCGGAGCTTATTGAGGAGCTTGGCGGTTCTGTTGCGGGAATGGCATTCCTTATTGAGCTTGCCGGACTTAATGGCAGAAAGAAGCTTGATGGTTATGACGTGCGCTCGGTTATATGCTATCCGGGGAAGTAAGCACAAATGGGAGATAGAAATTTAATAAACAAAACAATAAATCATTTATATAAGGATGAAAAACAATGAACAGAAAAACTATAATCATAATATTAGCAGTGATTGCCGCATTAATGGTGCTGTTTATCGCTGTGTTTGCAGTCTATATGGGAATAAATGGAGAGTCGCTTAATAGTATGGAGACGTTCTCTGTGACAGACGAGGATAAATCATTGAACGAAAATGACGCAAATGAAAATTCGGATGACGTATCAACAGAACCTAATGTAATTGCCTCAAATGTCGTCGACTCGGACGCTGTCGCCTCAAGTACTGTTGACTACAGTAAATATATCGGCTCATTTGAGATACTTAATGGAGAAACAGATATAATTCTCACGATCACCGATATTGATGCTTCGGGAGGAATATTCTATCTTGATACTGCGAATATACATCGAATCATGTACAGGGGACCGTTTAATGCTGTGTTTAATGAGAACGGTGAACTGTCCGGTATAGGATATAATGACTATGGCGGCGTCAATGAAAGCTTTACGTTGATATTTAACGGTGATATAATAACAGCCGTGTCGGAGAATGCAAACTGGACCTTTGATATTAATACGGATCGTATAGACATGATTGATGTTACAGTTGATCGCTGATTTGTTTAATAAATAATTTCCGTTTAGTAGACGTTTTAATCCCGTTTGGTAAAAATATATTGACAATTTCAAGAAAAAAGGCTATACTTTCATCAGCAAGCAAAGAGATTTGCAGTGAAAGGAGCTTACAGTATGAAAAGGGGATATAAATTCTGGATATTAAATGTAATTACGGCGATTCTATTGGGATTGGCAATATGGGGACTTTCAAGCCTTATATGTATTGCGGTTACACATCAGTATCTGAATGAGCCGGAGCTGGTTCAGACCGCGCGAGCGGCAAGAATGTTTATGGGTATTGCATTAGCTCTGACGGCATGGCTATGGTATATGACAATCGTTTTACATAGATGTCATAAAAAGGATGAGGTTCGCGCAAAGGAGCTTGAAAGAGCGCACACAGCGAGTCAGAAACAGCGAGGAGCCTATACGGCAACCTTATATGATATGATAGATGATAATGGTGGAAAGGAATTCTTCACTATTTACGGCGAGAAGGTCAGGTCCGGCGCGGGTGAAGGTCCGGTGTGTACATTATTCCGGCTGCTTGCGATTCTGTGCACAATGTTTACGATAACTATTTGTATCATTGTAATATGTATGATGATGTCGGTCATGAAATAACGAAAGAGCGGGCTGTATTCTGCGGTCCGCTTTTACTGTTTATGCCTTTTAAAAATTGGGGCTTGATTATTCCGTGGTTGTATGGTAAAATATTATGGGTTATGATTGCAGCGGAAAGGAGAGCAGACATGAAACCAATGGTAGCGATAGTCGGCAGACCTAATGTGGGCAAGTCGACGTTATTTAATAAAATTTCCGGACAGAGAATAAGTATTGTTGAGGATACGCCGGGTGTTACCCGCGACAGGATATATGCGGACGCGTCATGGCTTGACAAGCATTTTACATTGATAGACACGGGCGGTATTGAGCCGATGTCAAAGGATGAGATCCTTTCAAAAATGCGTGAGCAGGCGCAGCTTGCGATTGAGATGGCGGATGTTGTGATACTGGTTGTAAACGTCAAGGACGGTGTTACGGCGAATGATATTGAGGTATCGCAGATGCTTCTCAAGGCAAAGAAAAGGATAGTCCTTGCCGTCAATAAGTGCGATAATATAGGTGAGCCGCCGTTTGAGTTCTATGAGTTTTATAATCTTGGACTGGGCGATCCGGTTGCAATATCCTCGGTAAACGGTCTGGGAATAGGCGACCTTCTTGATGAGGTAACGGCTAAATTCCCCGATGATGCGGATACAGAGCCGGACGAGGACGAAATCAAGGTTGCGATTATCGGACGGCCGAACGCGGGCAAGTCGTCGCTTATAAACAGAATTATCGGCGAGGAGCGCGTTATTGTTTCAAATATTGCAGGAACGACACGCGACGCTATTGACACGCGCTATGAAAGGGACGGAGATAGGTTCCTGTTTATTGATACCGCGGGTATAAGGCGCAAGAGCAAGGTGAATGAGGCGATAGAGAAGTTCAGCGTGATAAGAGCGTATGCCGCGGTTGACCGCAGCGACGTATGCGTGATTATGATTGACGGCTCGGAGGGTATCGCAGAGCAGGATACAAAGATTGCGGGCTACGCGGATGAAAAGGGCAAGGCTTGTATATTTGTCATAAACAAGTGGGATATTGTCAAAAAGAACGACAAGACCATGAACGAATTTAAGTACAGAATACGTGAAACCTTTGCCTTTATGCCCTACGCGTCTATGATGTTTATAAGCGCAAAGACAGGTCAGAGAGTGGATAAGCTCTTTGAGGAAATCAAAAAGGTGAACGAGCAGCATAAGAGAAGAATAACAACAGGTATGCTCAATGACGTTATAAACGAGGCTGTTCAGAAGCAGCAGCCGCCGTCGGATAAGGGTAAAAGGCTTCGTATTTATTACGGTACTCAGGTATCCGTCGCGCCGCCGACCTTTGTTCTGTTTGTAAACGATAAAGATCTGTTCCACTTCTCATATAAGCGGTTTATTGAAAACCAGATAAGAGAAAATTTCGGCTTTGACGGCACGCCGATTGTGATTCTGATAAGAGAACGGAACAAAAAGGAACAGTAAGGGGGAGGAAAAATGTTAGCAATCGAATATGTAATAACAGCGGTATTGATGGTTATAGCATATCTCATAGGCAGCGTCAACTCATCAATATTGATTTCGCGTATAGTTGCCGGAAAGGACATACGCGAAAGCGGCTCCGGCAATGCGGGGGCGACAAATATGCTCCGCACAATGGGAAAAAAGTATGCTGTAATCACATTAATAATTGATATTTTAAAAGGTGTTATTGCGGTATTGATAGTAAAATTATGGTTATATCAATTCTTTACCGAGGAGGCTGCGGCTGCTGATTCCGATTTTCAGCATTTCCGGTATATACTGACGCTTATACAGCCACAGTATATAGCCGGCGTATGCGTTGTGCTGGGGCACAATTTCCCGATATTCTTCGGCTTTAAGGGCGGCAAGGGTGTTGCGACATCCTTGGGTGTTGTGCTCATGCTCGACTGGAAAATAGGTCTTATAGCGCTTGCCGCGGCGCTCATAATTATGGCGGCAACAAGATATGTATCTCTTGGTTCAATTATGGCGGCGGTTATATTTGCCGTCCTTGAAACTGTAATGATGGCAGTACATAACGAATTTAATGCGGTTCGGTTCATATGTGTGATAATCCTCGCAGGTCTTTTGATTATCAGACATCATGCGAACATCGGAAGGCTTATTCACGGCACGGAGAATAAGTTGGGTTCAAAGAAAAAGGAGGATTGAGTTTGAAAGAAATGCTCGTCGCATCTCACACGTCCGCGCTCACTTATGTACACTGAGTACACGGCGTTCGCGCGGACGCACAATCCGCATAGAGCATTTCTTTCAAACTGCATTGGTGAAAGGAGATAGGATTACAATTATGAAAATTGCTGTAATAGGCTCCGGCGGCTGGGGCACAGCGGTTGCGATGCTGCTTGCGGGTAAGGGAAATGACGTATATCTTTGGTCATGGATTCAGGAGGAAACCGACAGGCTCAACGCTGACCGTGAGAACAAGGAATTTCTGCCGGGAGTAAAGCTTCTTGACAATATAATCTGCACTCACGATATGGGAAAATGTATAGATGGCGCGGAGGTGATTGTTACGGCTGCGCCGTCTCCGGCAACGAGAGTGACGGCAAAGCAGATGGCTCCGTTGGTTAAGGCGGGTCAGAAGATAGTAAACATCTCAAAGGGACTTGAGGGAGAGCTGAGACTCTCGCAGGTGTACAAGGAGGAAATTCCGCAGGCGGATATTTCGGTACTCAGCGGCCCCTCCCATGCCGAGGAGGTAGGACGGGGAATCCCGACAACTGTTGTTGTCGCATCGGACAGCGCCGAAACGGCGGAATTTTTACAGGACGTATTTATGACGGATACCTTCAGAGTGTATACATCAAATGATGTGATCGGTGTGGAGTTTGGAGGAGCGTTAAAGAATGTAATCGCATTGTGCGCGGGAATTTCAGACGGCTTGGGATACGGTGATAATACAAAAGCGGCGCTTATAACACGAGGCTGCGCTGAAATCACAAGGCTTGGTGTTGCAATGGGCGCAAAGGCGGCAACCTTCTCGGGTCTTTCGGGGCTTGGTGATCTCATTGTGACGGGAACAAGCAAGCTGTCGCGCAACCACACAGCGGGCGAGCTTCTGGGGCAGGGAATGTCGCTGAAGGATACGCTTGAAAAGGTACATATGGTGGTTGAGGGCGTAAACACTGCAACGGCAGCATATAACCTTGGTAAGAAATACGGTGTTGAAACACCTATTATAGATGAGGCGTACAATCTGCTCTACAACGGAAAAAGCCCGCGAGATGCGGTAAACAGCCTTATGACAAGAAAAAAGAGACCTGAATAAGATAAAAAACGGGGCTGTATCAAAACTAAATTATTGTTTATATACATACACGACCTCTCAGTCACGGC
>JBJEFT010000393.1:0-4849 GCA_051874315.1 Candidatus Ornithomonoglobus sp. | reverse complement strand
CGCTATGTCCTGTTCCTTATTCTTATTGTGTTTATCATCAGCTGTTGATATAGCTGTCAAATCTCTCGATAATGGCTGCCGCCTCGGCGCGCGTTGCGTTGCCCTGCGGATCAAGCATATTGCCGTCCTTACCGTTTATTATTCCGGCGCCTGTTGTCCAGATAAGCGCTGTCTGCGCCCAGTCTGAAATCTTTGAGGAGTCGGCATAATTTATAATATTACCCGATGCAGAAATATCATATCCGAATGCATCGGAGTATCTGTACATAATAGCTGCAAGCTGCTCGCGTGTGATATTCGCGTCCGGCTCAAACATATTGTTTGATGTACCGTTTACAATACCCGCATCCGCAGCCCATGTTACAGCGTCACTGTACCATGTTCCGTCCGGAACATCCGCAAAGCCCGATCCCATATCAACCTTCGGCTCACAAGCGTATCTGTAAAGAACCGTTACAAGCATTGCTCTTGTGAGCGTTGCCTCCGGCTCAAACATACCGTTTGATGTACCGTTCATATAGCCCTTCTTGCAGATATCCGATATACTGTTGTAGTACCAGCTTGTTGCGGGAACATCATAGAAGGTGCTTACAACAGCCGCAGCTGACGCGTCCTGTACGGTTGTAGGCTGTGTTGTTGTAACCGTCGCGCTTGAGCTGTATGTGGTGCCTGATGACTTTTCATAAATAGCGGTAAACGCGGTTGCCGATCTTATGAAATATGTATTAGGATTGGTGACAAGCACGCCGTTGCTCGACCAGCCCTTGAACACATAACCGTCATCCGCCCGGATCTGCGGGTAATCCGGTATTCCCGTAAGCCTTACGGTCTGCTTTGCCTTGCCCGAAACGATCTGACCATGCTCGCCCTCGTCAAAGGTTACCGTATAATACTTTGATGTGCCTCTTGATTTTGTCTCCTGCATTGTAATACTTGTTCCTGTTACAGGCACATCGCTTGAACCCGCCGCTCTCATCTTGACAATATAGGTCTGACCGCCTGTAAGGTTACTGAAGGTAACGGTGCCGTTTGCAGGTGATGTCCATGTTCTGAGCTTACCCCCCGCGGTAGTAAACAGCGCGCTCTCGCAGTTACTGTCAAGATTCTTGATTGTCATTGTTGTTGTGGTTACTGTAATATTTGATAAAGAAACAACATAATCATAGCTGTTTATTGATATTGTAATTCCTACAGTCCTCTCCTCCGCAGCGCTGAGCGTGGATATTTCCGACAGAACCACGGTGAACTTATAGTATCCGTCCACACCTGTGGGCGATGCAAGAGTTCCCTTTACGGGCGCCAGCGATTCGCCCGCTTCTATAGTATATGATACATTTGGGTATGCCGAGGCAATGCTCTTGATTTTCGTTTCAATGACTGCCTTTACGGTATCCTGTGAATCATAGGTTCCCGATGAGGTCTGTGTCGCATCGCTGAACTTCAGAGCGGCTATCGCAAGCTTAAAGTTATCGATCTCGGTTGCCGCTGAATTTGTCACCTCCAGAGTATAGGTGTTTGTTGTGCCGTCTTCAGCCTTGACCGTAATTACATACTGATTGTTTTCGCTCGATACGGTATAATTTGCCTTGCTGTCATTTGTAACCGGTACAATATCCGAAATTGATGTTGTTTCACCATACGGAAGAACTACGGTATACTTATTGTCAGCGCCGAGAACAGCCTCCGCGCCCTTTACCGTAACTGATTTAAGCGTAGCGTCCCATGACTTTGCCTCAACACCTTCGATAGCAATAACGACATCATCGTTGATACCGGATATTGTATACACACCGTTTTCAGCGGTAAGCGCTTCTCCGTTAGCCCTTACAACCAGATTACTTGAATCGTAGCTGCTTCCGAGATTTACCGTAAAGCTGTAGCTGCCTCCCGTGGCAACCGGTGATGCGCTTCCGTTTACCGGAGTAACCGTTACACCGGTAATATTCGGAACTATGATTGAGCACTCTGTTTTAACAGCCGAAACGGATATATCTGTTTCCCTACCCGCCGAAACTGTTACTGTACTGTCAAAATTGTTTAATTTGTAGCCGTCATAGCATACAGCCGATACTGTATATGTGCCTGCTTCAACAAGAGTTTTTCCTGCCGAAAGCTCCGTTGAGCAGCCGTCCTTTGTAATAATGACCTGCTTAACGCCCTCTGTTACCGCAAGGTCTACAGTACCCTTATCGCCGATGACATTTATGTAGCAGGAAGCTACAAACTTACTGTTCACCGTTGTTGCGCTTACGATCGCCTCACCTGCTGAAACAGCCGTTACATTACCGTTCTCATCAACCTTGACACAATCACTTGTTGAGCTCCATTTTACACTCTCATCCGGCGCATTCTCCGGCTCAGTTGACGCTTCAAGCTTAAAGGTCTCTCCCTCGTCTAATATAAGGCTCTTTTTATTAAGAGTAAGCCCTGTAACAACGGCTGCCTGTGTCGGCTCCGGTGTTGCGGTGACCTCAGGAGTAGCTGTCGGTTCATCGGTTGCTGCCGGAGTGGGTGTAGGCTCTGTTGTCGGTATTTCTGTCGGCTTTTCTGTCGGGGTATTTGTCGGTATCTCCGTAGGTTTCTCTGTCGGCTTTGCTGTAGGAGCCGCTGTCGGTGCGTCTGTGGGCTTTGCCGTAGGAGCCGCTGTTGCTGTTGCCGTTGCCGTAGCTGTAGCTGTCGGCTGCGCCGCGCCGGCCTCCTCAAAAAATCTGAATCCCATGCTGCTGAATTTAAAACCGGCTGCATTAACGCTAAGGCCTGCCGTTGAAGCGGCTAAAAGCGAAACTGCCGTGATAGCAGATAACAATTTTTTCATTCCTATTCCTCCTCATATTAATTTCTTTAATACATAAAATATTACAGTTTTATTATACCATATCATATCTCTTTTGTCCACATCAAGACTTGAAAAAATTATGAACTGGCGATTAAATTTGCCTGTTCCTGATATATCTTCTGTATATAACACTTTTGAAAGCTTTAAAATGTTGCAGATTTTAAAAAATTTCTGAAGATTTTTTCAAAAAAATACGGACACTTGCGTGTCCGCTTTTTTGGGAGATAAATAGGTAAATTATATTATATAAAAGCTCTGAAGAGCTAATATATAGCAACTCAATATGTTAAGGACTTATCCTTAACTATCTATATTATAGCAGAAAATCTTATTAATGTCAAGGCTTTTTTTCTCTGTTTTTCTATTATTCCTCATCATTTTCGTAAGGCACAAGCTCGCCGATACGCATCATTTCAAGCATATCTATAACGGTTCCCCTGCCCTCGTCATCCGCGGTTGAAAACGGTACAAGAATATCGTCCTCCGTAAGCTCCAGAGTCTCAGCTATATCCTCAAGCCTTTCCTCAATCTCACGCTTCTTGAGCTTATCCATCTTGGTCGCGATAACTATAAGACGATCATGATAATGTCTTATCCATTCCGCCATCTGAATATCCTGCTGTGTCGGTGTGTGGCGGCTGTCAACCAGAAGAATTGTCTGAACAAGAGTCTTGCGGTTTGCAAGATAATCCTCCATCATCTTTCCCCACTTGGCTATTTCCTCCTTGGAGCGCTTTGCATAGCCGTAGCCCGGAAGGTCAACCATATAAATTTTCTCGTCTATATTATAGAAATTTATCGTGATCGTCTTTCCCGGTGTACCCGATACGCGGGCAAGCGATTTACGGTTAAGCACCTTATTTATCATTGATGATTTTCCGACATTTGAACGTCCGGCAAACGCAAATTCAAGCATTTGGGGACGATCCGGGTACTGCTCCTTCGCCACTGCCGACTTTTCAAATTTCGCGTTCTGAAAGTTTATATTAGCTTCCATGTTGTTTCCTTTCTCAGACCAATGCGGTCTGTATAACCGTGTCCATGTCCGATACCGGAATAAATTCTATATCGTCCCTTATTTCCTTAGGCACATCCTCAATATCCGCCTTATTATCCTCGGGTATAATAACTCTTCTTATACCGGCGCGGTATGCCGCCATTGACTTTTCCTTTAAGCCGCCTATTGGCAGAACCCGTCCTGTCAGGGTTATCTCGCCCGTCATAGCCACATCACGCCTTACGGGACGCTTTGTAAGCGATGAGATCACCGCCGTTGCCATTGTGATTCCGGCGGACGGACCGTCCTTGGGAACAGCGCCCTCGGGAACATGGATATGTATATCCTTATTCTTGTGGAAGGAATCGTCTATATCAAGCTTGTCGGCAGTTGAACGGATGTAGCTTATCGCCGCCATCGCGCTTTCCTTCATAACATCGCCGAGTTTTCCGGTAAGCTCCACCTTTCCCGTGCCGTTCATGACGTTCGCCTCTATGGAAAGAGTTTCGCCGCCCACGCTTGTCCACGCAAGGCCTCTTGCGATACCAATCTGGTTTTTCTCGTTCATCGGATCGAAATGATACCGTTCCCTGCCCAAGAAATCGGAGATATTTCTCTTATCTACCTTTACCGGCGTTTCTCCTGTTTCAAGGATTTTCTTAGCCGCCTTGCGGCAAAGCGATTCAAGCGTCTGCTCAAGCTTGCGGACTCCCGCCTCCCGCGTATAGTTTTCTATAATCTTTTTGACCGCGCCGTCGGTGATTGAAAACTGCTCCGCGCTCATACCTGTTTTCAGAAGCGCCTTTTTAATAAGATAGCCCTTTGCTATATGGAACTTTTCGCTTTCAGTATAGCCCGAAAGCCGTATTATCTCCATACGGTCAAGCAGCGGCTTTGAAATGGTATCCAGCGTGTTTGCTGTTGTTATAAACAGCACCTCCGACAAATCAAACGGCACCTCTATATAATGGTCACGGAAGGTGGCGTTCTGCTCATAGTCAAGCACCTCAAGCAAC
>JBJEFT010000392.1:0-20289 GCA_051874315.1 Candidatus Ornithomonoglobus sp. | reverse complement strand
GCGCGTTTTTTCTGTCCGCAGCTCAGAGCGTGAACGCTCTTATCCTTAAACGCCGTTACTCCTGTTATCTCCATAGCCTCGTCAACACGGCGGCGCACCTCTTTTTCGTCAAGCCCCATATTGACTGCGCCGAAGGAAATATCCTCGTATACCGACGCGCAGAAAAGCTGATCGTCCGGATTCTGAAACACCAGAGCCGTCCTTTCCCTCGCTTTTCTCAATGATTTTTTATCGTATTTCAGCGGCTCGCCGTTAAACAGCACGCGTCCGTCCGACGGCTTTATTATGCCGTTGAGCGTCAGAAACAGTGTAGATTTTCCGGCGCCGTTGCCGCCGAGGACAAAGGTCATTTTTCCCTTGGGAATTGAAATGCTTACATTTTTTAATGCCGGCTCGCCGTCATAATCACAGCACAGCGATTCAGTCTCTATTATACTGTTCAAAATATCACCCCCGAAGCTGTCAACAGCGCGCATATTGCGACAGCCGCCGCTATATGATATGCTTGCAGCGTATACTCCCCCGGCAGGACCTTGATCTCTCCCGTATAACCGCGGCTCTCCATTGCCGTAAAGCTCCGCTGCGCCTGCTCCATCGCCTTTATGAACACCGCTCCGCCGATAAGCGCGGTAGAGCGGTATTTTGCCCGAAGCGTGTTATATCCGAGACGCGACTCCTGAGCGACATTGATTTTTTTATAAGAGTCAAAAAGCACGAATATATACCTGTATATAAGCTCCGCCGTTTCCACAAAAAAGCCGGGCAGCGGCGTGCGCCGAAGAACCGTAAACATTGCGGTGACAGGTGTTGTAAGCGACAGAAAATACATGGCGCTCACAGAACCCATGCACCTGAAAAACATCCCGAGCGCATAAAGCGCGCCCGTATGTGTTATACCTATTCCGAAAAAGGAAACGATGTAATCCGTCTTTCCCGCCTCCACCGCGAGCGCCGCGGTGCCTATGACCGTAAAAAACAACGGAATTTTCAGAAAATGTATCAGACGCTTCACCTCTAGTCCCCCTACTGCGCATATCACAGCGGACATTATAAAAAGCGTCATAAGACTTGTTATCATGCTGTCCGCGGCTATACAGTTTATTATACAGTAGAGCGACATCAGCATTTTAAGCCCCGGACTTATCCCCGAGAGCCTTGAACGATACGCTTCCTTATCTATCAGCATTTTTCTTTGAGGTCACTCTGCCCAGCGCGAAGCCGACTATGCCCGCGCCTATCGCCGCCTGAACGCAGAACAGCAGGGATTCTATTTCACCCGACGGCGGCTCCCAAACGCTGTCAAACCATGTTTCATATCCCGAATCGACCTCGGTTACTATATCCGAGGCGGCATCGTCCGTGCCTCCGAACTCATTTCCTCCCATAAACATAAGCGGAACCGCAACAACTATAACAAGCAGAACTGCCAGAAGTGTATTTTTCAGCCAAAGCTTCACAGTGAAACCCTCCTTTCGCCTGTTACTCCGAGGATTTTAAGCTCCTTGCCGCAATACTTTTCAATTATATTGAATATCATAACCGAGAGAATACCCTCTGCTATTGCGATCGGAAGCTGAGTCGGCGCGAATACAAGCATGAATTTGCCGAGGGCAAACACAAAATTACCGTCATTGTGGCACATTGCCAGCTGGAATGAGGTCACTATATAAGTGAAAATATCGCCGAGAGTTGCGGCAAGAAATACCGATACAGCCGCCGGAGCCTTCAGCTTTTTCATGAGCTTATACAAGCCCCATGACAAAAACGGTCCGGCAATCGCCATTGAGAAGGTGTTCGCGCCGAGGGTTGTGAGACCGCCGTGAGCCAGAAGCAGCGCCTGGAACACAAGCACGATTATTCCCAGCACCGACATTATGGGCGCGCCGAAAAGAATCGCGCCGAGGCCCGTACCCGTAGGATGCGAGCAGCTGCCCGTTACCGATGGAATTTTAAGTGATGAAATGATGAATACAAACGCGCCCGAAAGAGCAAGCAGAAGCTTTACCATATTATCGGCCTTAGTCTGCCTTGACATGCTGATGCCGCCCCATATAAGGAACGGAACGCACAGCGCGCCCCAGAGGACGCAGTAGCCCGGAGAGAGATAACCCTCCATGATGTGCATTGCACAAGCGAAAGTTGCCGGAACCAAAAGAAGCACCGAGGCTGATACAACAAACGCCTTGATGAGTTTTTTTGACATAAAATATTACCTCCATTTCCCGTCGCTCGCAGGAATTTGTTTTGGATGCGAATGGCCAGCGACCCGGCTTTAAAACCGTGTGCCGGATTTGTATAAGTGACAATAACCTAAGACAGCCGCATTTACGGCTCGTCGGAGGTTGTCCTGCTTATACCGGCAACATCGGTCTATAACGGTAGCGTGACTGCGAGGGGATTACACCCTTCTTCCCTGAATACCATTGCAGAATTATTATAACACACCCAACAGGATTTGGCAAGGGGTTAAAATATTTTTATATATTATCCGCGTGTGAGTGTTCATGATCTGATAAATCGCTGTGAATATGAGTATGCTCCTCTCCGTTGTCATAGTGAACATGGGGATGCGAGTGTTCATGCGCATGCTCATGGGTATGTACAATATCTCCGTGCCTGTGCTCATGGGTGTGAACATGCCTGTGGATATGAGTATGCTGTAATGTTATTGAATCCTTAACCATGATAACCGTGCTTATTGCCATAATCGCCAATGCGACATAAAACTGCAGTCCCGGTCTTTCCCTCAGCAGCAGCATGCTGAATGCAACACCGAGAAACGGAGCGACGGAATAGTACGCGCTTGTCTTAGCGGCTCCCAGCTCCTTCTGCGCCATAATATATAAATTGATGCTGAGCCCGTATGCGACAAATCCGAGCAGAAGAACGGCAAATATCCATTTTAATCCGGGCAAGCGCTCTCCTGCGATAAAGGCTATTATAAGGCTCCCCGCGCCCGAAAAGCAGCCCTTGATAGTGACGATTTCCACGGAGCTTTTATTACTAAGCATTTTTGTGCAGTTATTTTCAAGTCCCCAGCATATGCACGCGCCGATAACAAACAGCGAGCCTGTATTGAATTTAAAGCTGTCCGCGCCCTCAAAGCCAAGTATAACGCTGGCTAATGTGACCATTATTACAGCGATAACAAGCCGCTTTGACAAAACCTCCTTAAAGATAAGCAGCGCAATCAGAGAGGTTGCCACAATCTCAAAATTATTCAGCAGCGAAACATTTGCCGAATTTGTCCTTGCAATTCCAAGCATCAGTAATATTGGCGCCGCAATATCCAGAACTATCATTGCAACGGTATACGGCAGCTCTTTTCTTGTCAAAGGCTCCTTTACGGCCGCTTTGCCCAATAAGGCGCATATAAAGCTGTATATAAAAAGACCTATTCCTGCGCCCAGATACAGAAGCGCCGCCATCATGGCGGGTCCGATATTCTGCATAAGCAGCTTTGACAACGGAATATTGACCGCATAAAATGCCGCCGCAAGAACCGCAAAAACCGTTGCTGTATTTTTTTTGCTCATGTTTTCCAAACGCCCCATTCAATCCATATTAAAGAAGAGGGTATATTAAATCGAACCCTCTTCTTTTTAATCATTATTCACCTTGTTATATGAAGCTGCTCCATTAATGCATTTTGCAGCACATTTGAAAAATTCACATTCTTGCGTATGGCAATATCATTGAGCCATTCCGGAATTGTCAGCGTTTTTTTCACGGCTTTATTTTTATAAAACCTTTCATATTCAAAGGTATCACATGAAATCAATGTAGCAAACGAATTGCTGTCTGTTATAATGCTTTTTACATCGGATGGTTCGGGAATAGACTTATGCTCTTTTTCCATATGATAAAGCATTAAGCATAAGGCATCCTGAGCGTTTTCAAGTCCATCCTGCAAATCTTCGCCCTGTGTAAAGCAGTTTTCAATATCGGGAAAGGTTATTGAATATACCCCGTCCTCGTTTGTAAAAACTGCCGGATAAATATATTTCGCCATAAAAAGACCTCCTCAATTTATGATATGCTGCAAAGCTGTTATTCTATACCCGACTGTTTCAATATTGCTTTTAAAGTACCCGGGGCAACATCCTGTTTATTATAACACGTATTAGTACGTGTGTCAACATTTTTTAAATTTTTATCTCTTAAAATAAAGCCCCGCGCATCTTTTGCGTGGGGCCTTAGTCATAGGGGGCTTACCGCTCTACTATATATTGAGCTTTACTTATTGACTGTAAATTCTCCGTCAGCGCAGTCGACTGTGATTGTGTCGCCCGCGCTGATTTCTCCGTCGATAATCTTTTCCGACAGCATATCCTCGATCTTGCTTTGGATCGCGCGTCTTAACGGTCTTGCGCCGTATACCTTGTCAAAGCCCTCGTCCGCTATCTTTTCAACCGCGGCGTCGCTGAAGCTTACCGTTATTTCATTATCGGCAAGACGCTTTTTGAGCGATGACAGCATGAGATTTGCGATCTGCTTGATCTCATCCTTTTCAAGGCGGTCAAATACGATTATCTCGTCAATTCTGTTTAAGAACTCAGGCTTAAAAGCTCGCTTTACCTCCGCCATTACCTTTTCCTTAATAGTCTCCTTTTCGCTCTTTTCGTTATCTGTGGAATTGCTGAAGCCGAGCTTTGAGGAGCTTGTTCCGAGAATTTCACTCGCGCCGAGGTTCGAGGTCATGATGATTACGGTGTTCTTGAAGTCAACACGTCTGCCCTGAGCATCAGTTAAGATACCGTCGTCAAGAATCTGGAGCATGATGTTGAACACGTCAGGATGCGCCTTTTCGACCTCGTCAAAGAGGATCACCGAATACGGGTGCTTTCTGATCTTTTCGGTGAGCTGTCCGCCCTCCTCAAAGCCTACATATCCCGGAGGTGAGCCGATGAACTTCGATACGGCGTGCTTTTCCATATACTCGGACATATCGACCCTTATCAGCGAATTTTCAGAGCCGAACAATGCCTCGGCAAGCGTCTTTGTAAGCTCTGTCTTACCTACGCCTGTAGGTCCTAAGAACAGGAACGAGCCTATCGGACGCTTCGGGTCCTTAAGTCCGGCGCGGCCGCGCTTGATTGCCTTTGCAACAGCCGTTACCGCCTCGTTCTGACCAATAACCCTCGCATGGAGCGTTTCCTCAAGGTGACGGAGCTTTTCCATTTCCTCCTGCTTCAGCTTTGACGCGGGGATATTCGTCCAGTCCGAAAGGATCCCGGCAATGTCGTTCTCATCCACAACAAGCTTTGCCGTGCTGCCTGTTCCCTTCCACTCCTTTTTGAGCTTTTCGACCTCGTCCTGGAGCGGCTTTTCCTTATCTCTGAGCTTTGCCGCCTTCTCGTATTCCTGAGCGTTTACGGCTTCCTCTCTCTCGCTGGAAAGCTTTTCAAGCTCCTTTTCCTTTTCCTTTAAGTCCGGCGGAGCTGTCTGCGCCCCAAGCTGCTTCTTTGACGAAGCCTCGTCTATAAGGTCAATCGCCTTATCCGGGAGGAAACGGTCGGTTATATATCTTGCCGACATTGACGCCGCCGCCTGCAGCGCCTCATCGGTAATTGTTACACCGTGGTGCGCCTCGTATTTGTCGCGGATGCCCTTTAATATCTCAACAGTTTCATCAACTGTCGGCTCTCCTACGGTTACCGGCTGGAAACGTCTTTCAAGAGCTGCGTCCTTTTCGATATACTTCTTGTATTCTTTAAGAGTTGTCGCTCCGATAAGCTGTAACTCACCGCGCGCAAGGAACGGCTTTAAGATATTTGACGCGTCAAGAGAGCCCTCCGCGCTGCCGGCTCCGACTATTGTGTGAAGCTCGTCAACAAACAGAATCACATCGCTTGACTGGCATACCTCGTTTATTACCTTCTTGATTCTTTCCTCAAACTCGCCGCGGTACTTCGCGCCCGCAACCATTGACGATATATCAACCGCTACCAGCCGCTTGTTTTTAAGCAGCTCCGGCACATCGCCCGCCGCGATCTTCTGCGCAAGCCCTTCAACGACCGCCGTCTTACCTACACCCGGCTCGCCTATAAGGCACGGATTGTTCTTTGTGCGTCTTGAAAGGATCTGGGTCACTCTCTCGATCTCCTTTGACCTGCCGATTACCGGGTCAAACTTGTTCTCTCTTGCAAGCGCCGTGAGATCGCGTCCGTACTCGTCAAGAGTAGGAGTTGACGACTTGCCGTTCGGACGCTTTGCCTGTGAATAGCTTCCGCTTGATGACGGCTCCGTTACGCCCGCGCTGAGCGAGTCAACCACATCATGATAAACCTGGTTTATATTCAGTCCGAGAGATACGAGGACCCTTACACCAACACTGTCGCCGTCACGGAGAATTGCCATCAGAAGATGCTCTGTTCCGATATAGTTATGACCCATATCTCTCGCTTCAATCGCCGCCATCTGCAGAACTCGCTTTGTTCTCGGTGTGAGCGGCAGCTCTGTTTCCGGGTTCAGAGGCTCGTTTGAGCCTGTAAGCTCTACTATTTTATCCGTTACCTTTTCCGCGGTAATATCCGCCTTTTCAAGCACCTTTGCCGCAACGCCGGAGCCCTCCTTCACAAGACCGGCCACAATATGCTCGCTGCCTATATAGCGGTGTCCCAGCGCGCACGCGGTATCATGCGCTTCACTTATTGCGATTCTTGCTCTTTCCGTAAAATTTGAAAATAACATATAAATCACCCTCCCTTACTGTCATTACCTGTTTATATATTATTCCTTATCAATTCAGCGCGCTGTCTGTCCCTCTCGGCGGGAGTAAGCTCCTTTCCCGCCATTATTACCGACGGCGCTGTTTTTACCATTAATTCAATCGGTGTCATTTTACCGTCACATTTAATTATTCCCATATTCTGACCAAGCATAACATCGGAAAGCATTGTTTTTGCCTCAGCAGAAGATATGCTTCTCGCATATTTAAGCACTCCGTATGAACGGAACAGCTTATCCTCCAGCTCCGGCTTGTGGTTCTTTTCAAGAACATCTCTTGCCTGCTTTTCCATGTCCGCTATCTTATTTACAACCGCCTTCAGCTTATCTATGATTTCCTTTTCGGTAAGACCCATTGTCACCTGATTTGAGATCTGATAGAGACATCCCTCGGCGTTTGTACCCTCGCCGTAAAGACCTCTTACCGCTATGCCTACACCGGATACCGACTGTAATACTCTTGCGATATTGCCCGTCATTACCAGTCCCGGAAGGTGCATCATAACCGACGCTCTTAGAGCCGTTCCGGCATTTGTCGGGCACGCGGTCAGATAGCCGTAGCGCTCATCAAACGCGTATGTCAGCGATTCCTCAAGCACATCGTCAACCTTGTCTGCCAGATCATACGCTTCATCAATACAATAGCCGCCCATTATGACCTGGAGCCTTATATGATCCTCCTCCATAAACATAATGCTCATGGTCTTGTTTTTATTCACAAGAACGGTGTGTCCGTTTCCGTCCACCATCTGAGGACTTATGAGATGCTCCTCAAGCAGCGAGACCTTTTCTGTTCTTTTAAGCTTGTCAAGGTCTATGCTTTCAAAATCCTTTGCCAGTGTTGAGTTGCTTTCAAATACCGAGGCGTTGAGCTTTTTTGTGACCTCCGCCTTTTTGCTGTCTGTCAGCGCTGCCGGGAACGGCGTTTTATCAAGATTTCTTGCCAGTCTGACTCTTGTTGAGATTATTATTCCGTCATTCAGATCGTTATACCAGATCATTTTGATGCGCCTCCCTCGATACTCTTTATCTCTGCGTGCAGCTTTGCCGCCTTCTCATATTCTTCCTTATTTACCGCGTCCTTGAGCTGCCTTTTCAGCTCCTCAAGATGGCGCTTTGCCCTTATGTCAGCGCCGGACTTTGACGGCACCTTGCCGACATGCTGCGAGCTTGAATGTACTTGTCTTAACACTCCCTCCGCTCCGTTTGCAAAGGTCTTGTAGCATTCTCCGCAGCCGAACTTTCCTGTGCGGTTAAAATCTCCCCATGTATGTCCGCATACAGGACATTTCCTATCATCACTTCTTACGACATTCTGGGTATTGAACATATCCATGCTGTCAAACATATCAAATAACTCCGAAAACAAATCCATCATTTCTGTTACCTCCTCATCATTTCATCCGTTAAACCTATTTCGTTACGTTGAGCATACTTTTCAGAATATCCGCTCTTATGCTGTCCTGCCCCTTAAGAGTCTGCGCCGATACCGCCGCCTGCATAAGCGACGCTGTCTGCGCATCTGTCTTTCCCGCATTATAAAGCATTTCTATAAAATCGACCGCCTCTTTCTCTCCTATACTGCTTCCTATATATTCTGCCGCAGAGCTTTGCTTTGCTCTGCGGATCGTGACATAGCCTCCGCCGCCCCGTCTTGATTCAACTATATAACCCTTTTCCGGGCTGAATCTTGTTGCTATTACATAATTTATCTGCGACGGCACGCAGCCGAAAAGCTGCGCCAGCTCATTACGCTGGATCCTCAGCTGATCCTCCTGATCCTGCTTTAACAGCTCAAGGAGAAACGCCTCTATTTTATCCGACATTCCCATGTTGTTCACTTCCGTTTCTGACTTTGACTTTCTTTGACCTTTATCTTAATTAATATTATACTCCTTTTTTCCGAAAAGTCAAGCCCTTTTTTGTATTTCTTTTATGGAAAATTTATGAACAAACTGTTAATGCGGCGGAATTTTCCCGAAAAGCTTGAAATTTTCTCAATTTTTTTTCAAAAAACAGTGGTAATCTTTGAAGTTTTGTGATACAATATAGTTTGTATATGTGTGCTTATGCGCATTTTTTGATTAAATGATATAATTTATACATTATATCTTACAGATTACGAGGTGATTAAATGAATTTATTCGATAAAATATTCGGTACGTACTCTGACCGTGAGCTCAAGCGTATTCACCCGATTGCGAAGCAGGTTGTAGCATTGGAGCCTGAAATTGAAAAGCTTTCGGATGCGGAGCTGAGAGCGAAAACAGATGAATTCAGACAGCGCTATCAGAACGGCGAAACTCTTGACGAGCTTCTTCCCGAGGCTTTTGCGGTTATGCGTGAAGCAAGCTGGAGAGTTCTCGGCATGAAGCATTTCTATGTTCAGGTTGTAGGCGGTATCATTCTGCACCAGGGACGTATCGCAGAAATGAAAACAGGTGAAGGTAAAACTCTCGTTTCAACCCTTCCGGCATATCTTAACGCGCTTACAGGCAAGGGCGTACATATCGTTACTGTAAACGATTACCTTGCAAAGCGTGACTCGGAATGGATGGGCAAGGTTTACCGTTTCTTAGGCATGAGCTGCGGACTTATTATCCACGAAAAGGATAACGACCAGAGACGCGAAGCGTATGCCTGTGATATTACCTATGGTACAAACAATGAGCTTGGCTTCGACTATCTCCGTGACAACATGGTTGTTCATAAGGAGCAGATGGTTCAGCGCGGACACAACTACGCAATTGTCGACGAGGTCGACTCGATCCTCATAGATGAGGCGAGAACACCGCTTATCATTTCCGGTATGGGCGAAAACGCAAACGAGCTTTATCATGTTGCCGATATGTTCGTTAAGCGTCTTAAAAAGCTTGTTGTTACGGAGCACGACGATAAGCAGCTTGACACAGACGTTGACGCTGACTACATTGTTGACGAAAAGGCAAAGACCGCTACGCTCACAGAGCGCGGAGTTAAGAGAGCGGAGCAGGCATTCAATGTTGAAAACCTCTCAGACCCCGAGAACATGAAGCTTCTCCACCACATCAATCAGGCGCTGCACGCAAACGGCGTTATGCACCGTGACCAGCAGTACGTTGTTACTCCTGAGGGCGAGGTCATGATAGTTGATGAGTTTACCGGCCGTATAATGCCGGGCCGCCGTTACAGCGACGGTCTGCACCAGGCGATTGAGGCAAAGGAAGGCGTTAAGGTTGAGCACGAGAGCAAGACACTCGCGACAATTACCTTCCAGAACTTCTTCCGTCTTTACGGCAAGCTGTCAGGTATGACGGGTACCGCTCTTACAGAGGAGCAGGAATTCCAGCATATCTATAAGCTCGATATTGTCGCTGTTCCGACCAACAAGCCGGTTATCCGCGACGATATGCAGGACAGCGTATATAAAACGGAGGCTGGCAAGTTTGCCGCCGTTATCTCACAGATCAAGGAATGCAACGCTAAGGGGCAGCCTGTCCTTGTGGGTACGGTAAACGTAGATAAGTCGGAGCTGTTGAGCAAGCTCCTTAAGAGAGTAGGTATCAAGCACAACGTACTGAATGCCAAGTATCACGAGAAGGAAGCCGAGATCATCGCTCAGGCAGGTAAGAAGGGCGCCGTTACGATCGCCACCAACATGGCGGGACGAGGTACCGATATTATGCTCGGCGGTAATGCGGAATATCTCGCAAAGCACGAAATGGCAAAGCGCGGCTACTCCGATGAGCTTATTGCGGAGGCTACAGGCTTCGGAGAAACGGATGATGAGGAGATCCTTGAGGCGCGCAGAACCTTCACGGAGCTTAACGAGAAATTCAAAAAGGATATTGAGCCGGAGCGCGAGGAGGTTCTCAAGCTCGGCGGTCTCTTTATCATAGGCACGGAGCGCCACGAGTCAAGACGTATTGACAACCAGCTCCGCGGACGCGCGGGACGTCAGGGTGACCCGGGCGCGTCCAAGTTCTTCCTTTCGCTTGATGATGACCTTATGAGAATTTTCGGCAGCGACAGGGTCAAGAAGATGGTTGACTCTCTCGGTCTTGAAGAGGATCAGCCGATTGAAGCAAAGATGCTCTCATCAGCAATTGAGAACGCTCAGAAGAGCCTTGAAAGCCGCAACTTCGATTCACGTAAACATGTCCTCCAGTATGACGAGGTAATGAATGAGCAGAGAAAGATCATATACGCTCAGCGTCAGAAGGTTCTTGACGGTGACGATCTCAGCGATACGATCAAGAGCATGATTGAGCAGATCATTGACAGCGCTACCGATGATTTCATCGGAATTTCGGAAATCCCCGAGGAATGGAACCTCAGAGCTCTCACGGAATTTGCGAACACCAACCTTGCCGCAAACGGCGAATTTAAGGTTACGGATGAGGACCTTAACACAATAACAAAGGCTGATATTAAGGATATGCTTCTTGAAATCGGCCACAAGAACTATGAAGCGCAGCGCGAGGTATTCGGCGAGCAGATGGCAGAGCTTGAAAGAGTGCTTATGCTCAGAGTTGTTGATACTCTCTGGATGGATCATCTTGACGAGATGGAGCAGATCA
This sequence comes from Candidatus Ornithomonoglobus sp., assembly GCA_051874315.1. Classification (GTDB taxonomy): domain Bacteria; phylum Bacillota; class Clostridia; order UBA1381; family UBA1381; genus Ornithomonoglobus. The sequence continues at coordinate 9,001 of JBJEFT010000392.1, read as the reverse complement.
AGAGAGAGATCGGACTGCGCGCATACGGTCAGCATGACCCGGTTGTTGAATACAGAAATGTCGGTGCAGAGCTCTATGACGGGCTTCTTGAATCGATCAAGCGCGATACGGTTAAATATGTGTTGAACGCTAAGCCGAGAATCAAGATCGAGCGTGAGCAGGTTGCAAAGCCGATAGACACAGGCTCTGACGGCTCGCTTAAAAACACAGGCGTGCGCAAGGCCAAAAAGGTTGGCAGAAATGACCCGTGTCCGTGCGGCTCGGGCAAAAAGTATAAGGACTGCTGCGGAAAGTAAAGCGGTTTAACATGCTGTTAAACCTTTAGTGAATAGAGAATAGTGAATAGAGAATAATTAATAATAATGAATTCTAAAAAACTGCAAGCAGTTTTTTCAATAACTATTCACTTTTCACTTTTCATTATTCACTATTCATTAATTTTATAAAGGATGTGATTAATAATGTTAGAGTATGATGAGTACAGACTCGCGCTCCAGGCAATGGAGAAAAGCATTAATGATTTGAGGGATTCACTTTGACGTTGCCGGTTTGAAATCGGAAATTGCGGAGCTTGACGAGCAATGCGCCGCCCCGGACTTCTGGGACGACATGAAGAACTCGCAGGCGGTTCTGCAGAAGTCAAAGAATTTAAAGGATAAGCTTGCCGCTTTTGAGGAGATCGAAACCGCTCAGGAAGAGGCGCTTATGACAATAGAAATGGCGGAGGAAGAAAATGACGCAAGCTTTGTTGACGAAATAAAGTCGACGGTTGACGACCTTAACGACAAGATCGACAAAATGCGTCTTGCCACTCTCCTAAGCGGTAAGTATGACGCGTCAAACGCCATCCTCACCTTCCACGCCGGCGCAGGCGGCACGGAGGCTCAGGACTGGTGCGAAATGCTTATAAGAATGTACCAGATGTGGGCGCAGAAGAACGGCTATAAGTCGGAAATAATGGACACTCTCCCCGGCGATGAAGCGGGCATAAAGAGCTGTACAATGGAAATTTCAGGCATGAACGCATACGGCTATCTGAAGGCAGAAAAGGGCATTCACCGCCTTGTCCGTATCTCCCCGTTCAACTCACAGGGCAAGAGAATGACCTCCTTCGCATCGGTTGAGGTCATGCCGGAGCTGGATGACAACATCGATGTTGATATCCGCCCCGAGGATGTTAAAATGGATGTTTTCCGCGCGTCGGGCGCGGGCGGTCAGCACATTAACAAGACCTCTTCGGCGGTTCGTCTTACGCATATCCCGACAGGTATCGTTACCTCGTGTCAGACACAGCGTTCACAGCTCCAGAACCGTGATTACGCCATGAAGATGCTGAAGGCTAAGCTTGTTGAAATTGCGGAGCAGCAGCAGAAGGAAAAGATTTCTGAAATCCAGGGTGTTCAGACAGAAAACGGCTGGGGCAACCAGATACGCTCCTACGTTTTCCAGCCCTACACAATGGTCAAGGACCTGAGAACCGGCTATGAAATGGGCAACATCCAGGCGGTTATGGACGGCGAGCTTAACGGCTTTATAAACGCTTACTTGACCGCATCAAATTTAGGTACGTTAAAGAAATAATTCATATAAAAATAACGGCGCAAATTTTGTGCCGTTATTTTTATGAAGAATATTTGCCAGACTAAATTCTCTATGGAAACATTTTACACGAGAATTTACTTTGGCAATTAAGATCCCTTAAAGTTCATATAAAAAAGCCTTCAAATGTATTGACAGCTCGAAAAATATATAGTATAATGTAAACAGAAAAGGCAAGACCTCAAACGGTTAGCTAAAAAATCATGTCACAAAGTGACCGCATCTTTAGCAGAGGGAGCGGTCACTTTGCTGTTTCAGCAACAACAAGAAGTATTACTAAAACATAGAGCGTTATCTCTAACGTCTTATGTATGAATTTCTTCATAACAGCGCATCACCTCCTCTAAGCTACTGATTGGCGATTCTGTCGCCGCCGCTCAATGGGCTCTGAGTTATGTGAGCTAACCGTCCGATCTTTTATAATCGTTTTCAGCCTACGCCTTTTCCGCATAGAACTATCTATGTAACAGATTTCTCCGCTGATAAGTATTATAGCATATCTTGCCTTAAATTACAATACTCTTATACATATTTTCAACATCCTCGACAATTCTCGATTACTATTCACAGTCATTATTACTACTGCTGTATATGGGACATTGGCTATAAATAGCAATGCACAAATATCTCCCCCCAAAAAATAACGACGCATAAATCTGCGCCGTTATTTTTATATGAAGTCAATCAAATTCAGTGATTATCTCTGAACACGGCCTGAACCGTCGCCGCCTGCGAGTGTTTCAACATCCTCTCTTGTTACGAGGTTGAAGTCACCCGGAATTGTGTGCTTCAAAGCTGAAGCTGCAACACCGAATTCAAGAGCCTCCTTGAAGTTCTTACCGTCTACAAAGCCGCAGATCGTGCCGCCTGCGAAGCTGTCGCCGCCGCCTACACGGTCAACGATCGGGCTGATTCTGTACTCTCTTGAGTGATAGAACTCATCATCAGCGCTTGAATAAATACAAGCTGACCAGCCGTTATCTGAAGCTGAGTGTGAAACTCTGAGTGATGAGATAACATACTTGAAGCCGAACTTAGCAACCATCTGCTTGAAGATGCTCTCATAGCCTGCGAGGTTGAGCTCACCGCTTGTTACATCTGTGTTCTCCGGCTTGAAGCCAAGAACCTTGTCCGCATCCTCTTCGTTGCCGATGCAAACATCAACATACTGCATAAGGTTTGACATAACCTTCTGCGCCTTCTCTGATGACCAGAGCTTCTTTCTGAAGTTAAGGTCGCATGAAACTGTTACACCGTGAGCCTTTGCTGCCTTACAAGCAAGCTCCGTAACCTCAGCTGCCAGGTCTGATACAGCAGGAGTAATACCTGTGAAGTGGAACCAGTCTGCACCCTCGAAGATTTCGTCAAAGTCGAAATCAGCCGCTGTAGCTGTAGCGATTGATGAATTAGCGCGGTCATATGTAACGTTTGACGGACGCATTGAAGCACCTGTCTCAAGGAAATATATACCTAATCTGTCGCCGCCCTCAGCGATGTGCTTTGTCTCAACGCCGTACTTTCTGAGCGCCGCGATTGCGCACTTGCCGATCGGGTTTGCCGGAACCTTTGTTACAAATTCTGCATCATGACCATAGTTGGCAAGTGATACTGCAACGTTTGCCTCACCGCCGCCATAGTTGATGTCGAACTGTGTTGCCTGAATATACTTCTGATTGCCGGGTGTTGACAATCTCAACATGATTTCACCCATTGTTACTACTTTTGCCATAGTTAATATTTTCCCCTTTCATTCGGACCGGTGTCCGGTCTCTTTCTTAGTATATAATTATTTAGCAAGCTCTGCGCGGGCAGCCTTGATGTTTGCGATAAACTTCTTTGCTGTCTCTGTGATTGCCGCATAGTCGCCTGTCTTAGCGCCCTTTGTGAGTGATGAGCCTGCGCCTACTGCAACAACGCCTGCCTTGATCCACTCGCCAACGTTATCAGCGTTTACGCCGCCTGTCGGCATCATCTGAGCCTGCGGAAGCGGTCCCTTGATGTCCTTGATAATTGTCGGTCCGAAAAGGTCTGCCGGGAATATCTTAACTATATCAGCGCCGGCCTCCATAGCTGTGAGAACCTCTGTAATTGTTGCGCAGCCGGGCATATACGGTACTCTGTAACGGTTACAAAGCTTTGCTGTCTCCGGGTTGAATGCCGGTGATACGATAAAGTTAGCGCCTGCAAGTATAGCTGTTCTTGCTGTTTCAGGATCAAGAACAGTACCTGCGCCGAGCATCATCTCACCGTTAGGATACTTCTCAGCCAGAGCCGCGATAACCTTATCTGCGCCCGGAACCGTAAAGGTAAGCTCAATACCGTTACAGCCGCCTGCGAGACAAGCGTCACTGATCTTTATAGCATCCTCTGCACTGTTTGCGCGAACAACTGCAACAAGACCACAGTCTGTAAGCTGCTTTAATACATCTTCTTTTTTTATCATTGGATATCTCCTCCTTGCATAATTTAGATATATATATTTTACCACAAAATCTACAATATTTCAAGAGACTACGGCATATATTTTTATTTATTTTTGGTGTTTTTTTGTTATACTTCTCTCCCGCTTGATTTTTGCGCAAAACTATAGTATAATAACCGCAGGAGGCGGTTTAATGTACGGATATGAAGTATTTCATGAAAAGCTTATAGATACTCTGCTTGGGAACGTGCGCGAGGGAAAGAATGCAAATACCTATATTTTTGAGGGCACAAAGGGACTTTCCAGGCATAATGCGGCGCTTCTTTTCGCAAAATCACTTGTATGTGACAATATATCACAGGCGCCCTGCTGCACCTGCAGATCCTGTATTGAGGCGCAGGCGGGCACACATCCGGATATTATTTCTATTGAGAAGGAAAAGGATAAAGCCACACTGGGAATAAATCCGATCCGGGATATGATCAGCGAATGTCTTATAAAGCCCTTCTATAACCGCCACAAGGTTTTTATTATAAATGACGGAGATATTCTTACCACAGAAGCGCAGAACGCTTTTCTCAAGATTATCGAGGAGCCGCCGGAATATGCCGTTTTTATCATTGTATGCTCCGATGCGCAGATACTGCTTCAGACGGTACGCTCACGCTCTGTAACTGTTACCTTCCCGCCGGTCAGTGATGATATTGTCCGAAGATATATAGAAGAAAAATATCCCGATGAGACAAGAACGGATTTTCTGGTAAAATACTGCGCCGGCATTCCTAAAGCGGCAGACGATATTATTGCCCGCGAGGATTTTGAGCAGCTTCGCGAGGATACTCTCGGTCTTGTGCCAAAAATACTGTCACAGAAAAAGGTACACGCCTTCGCTGTCGCAGACTATTTTGAAAAAAACAAAACGATCGCGGCGGAATTATATGACATGATTTTAATGTATCTCCGTGACGCTCTTGTAACGGTCATGGGACAACCATCCAAAATAGTCAATGCCGATAAGGCAGATAAAATCAATATTATCGCGGCAAAATATCCTCCGGCTCTTATTGCCCGTGCAATAGATGAGGTTGTATATGCAAGGAAAATGCTTGACCGGTACGTCAAAGCCTCTGCAACTGCGCTGCATGCGGCACTGAAAACAAGAACAATATGATAACATTGTTAAAACTTACAAACTAATATTTGTTTGATGTATATTTATTTGTTATTTCGGAGAAAAATGTATTTTAATTGTAAAAAAATTGTTAATCTGTTGACTTGTTTTAACGAATCTGTTATAATACTCTCATCAATTGAAAGGAGCATCGAACTATGAAATCAACGGGTATTGTCAGAAAAGTTGACGAATTAGGAAGAATCGTTATACCAAAGGAGCTCAGAAGAAAGTTCAACATTGAGGAGAAAGACGGCTTAGAGATATATGTAGAGGATGACAGAATCATCCTGAGAAAATATGAGCCTTCATGTGTGTTCTGCCAGAATGTTGACGGAGTTTTTGAATTCCACGGCAGAAACGTATGTCCGGAATGCGCTAAAGAAATCGGCGCAAAGATTGCCGACTGAGCATAAAGTATTAATGCAAGCCACATAGGTAAATTAGTAACATAATCCGCAAGGAAACGAGGATGTATCAAAACTTGGGCTTTGATACATCCTCGTTTTATTTTTGGATTTTATTCACTTATCCAATTTACTTCCATGCACAAATTACAGCGTTATTCAGTCATGCAATTAGCTGTCAATGCCGCTGCCGGCGTTCTCCTGCACTCTGGCATGAATATCGTTTGTGTGTACAATCTTGATCTGAAATTCTCCCTCACTTTCAGCATCTGCGATCACAGGGAGTGAAAACAGCATATCTGCCCCTTTCGGCGTCAAGCAGGAGATTTTTTCTTATCACTTTTGCCCTTGCGTCCTGCCAACTCTTGGAAAGCGGGATACCTGCCGATTTAAGCGCACAGGCTGAAAGGTAAAGCATATCATATGCCGAGATTTTCATTTCCGAGTCAGTCATGTTTTTCCTTCGTTTCTATTCCGGTTTCGGAAAAATTAACGATTTTATCGCAGATATCAAGGGCGGCAGGTCTGTGAGTAACGATAAGCACTGTTTTGTCCGTCATATTTTTCAGGTTTTGCAGTACATTTTTTTCAGTCTGCTCATCAAGGGCGCTTGTCGCTTCATCGAAAAGAAGTATCGGTGCGTCGGAGAAAACAGCCCGTGCAATTGCAATTCGCTGCATCTGTCCCTCTGAGAGTCCCGCGCCTCTTTCGCCCAGCATGGTATCAACTCCGTTTTCAAGCCTGCTCACAAATTCATCGGCACAGGATATTTTCAGCGCGCGTCCGATCTCCGTATCACACGACGCCCGTGACTTGTCGGCAAAAGCAACAATTTCTCTTACTGTACCGCTCATAAGCTGATTTCCCTGAGGCACATAGGCGAAAAGTCTGCTCCAGCGCGATGTAAGGTCAATGTTTCCGTCCTCTGAAATAATATATCGTTTACCCTCGTCAAGAGGATAAAGACACATAAGCAGCTTTAACAGCGTGGATTTTCCGCAGCCGGAATGTCCCGTAAATGCCACATATTCTCCCTTGTTTATCTCAATGCTCACATTTTTCATCACTACGGGCATACTTTCCTTTTGTGCAGCTTCATTACGCACAGGAGGAAGATATGTAAAGCCTGCATTGTCAAACCGTATAACCTTAAAGCAGTTTGTATAAAAACGGTGTATCTCGTCCTTGTCAATAACACCCTCGGCGCAGTAATCCTCAAAGGCTTCCGCTTCCATAAGCCTTTCGGCGCTGGCTGTCATTGCGTAGAATTTCGGCAGATAACCCGTGATATTCGCAAAGGGCGACTGTATCTGCGAGATAAGCTGCAGTATCGCCATAAGAGTACCGTAGCTGAGCGTTCCGTTCATAATGCCGACGCCGCCATAAGCAACGCCGAGAAGATACATTCCGTTCATGGCTCCCGCAAAGCCGATATTGCAGAAATTTGAAAAATTATTGCGCTTCATGCGGACTTTTTTGTGATCGTTCATCCTATCGGCTGCCTCGTCCTCGATCTGGCTTTCGGCGGCAAAGGAACGTACTACCAGAAGGCTCCCAAGAGTTTCCTGCAGGAGAACACGCAGCTTTCCGTCCTTTTCCTGTATGCTTTTGTGAAGTCTTTTCAGCACCTTGCGAAATGCGTAGGTAAGCAGTATCAGCAATATGCCGCCGGGGATAAGCACATACATGAACTTCGGCACGATCAGTATTATCATCACCAGAGCGCCGCACATTTTTACTGTCATTCCAGCAAGTCCCGGAAGAATGTCAGTAAGACCGTTTGCACAGACCACCGTATCATTTGTCAGACGATTTATCCACTCTCCGGAATGTACCGCCGTAACGCTTGCGTAGTCCTTTTTGAGCAGATTCCCGAACAGCCTGCCTTTGAGCATGTTTTCAAAGGTGGAGCGTGACAGCTCGTCAACACGGCGGACAACCGCGCGCAGAAGTATCTGTCCGATAACAAGGGCTATTATGCCGACAAGATGCGCCGCAAAGCCCTTGCTGTCCTTTTCGGAGGCGCAGTCAATGATGTTCCGCAGAAAAAAGGCATAGAAAATGCTGCTTGCGCCCAGCACGGCCTGCACCGCAAGCAGTATGACAATATATATTTTCTTTTTCCCTGTTATGTTCCAGAGCCATTTTATTGCAGAGTTGTTTTTCATTTTTTCCACCGTTTTATAAAATGCCCGACCCGAAGGATAAATGCCCGTATATAGAAAAAGTCGCACCATAGATGTACATAAGCGCGGTATTTCCCGTCATTGACGGATATTTCCTTTCCGCCGCGGACGATACCTGTAAGCACACCTATAATGTGACGGTCGGTAATTCCGTATTCCCTATGCCAGCGGTTGTCGCCGCAGATAACATAGTCGTCTTTTCGCACTTTCAGAATGCGGTGCAGTACATACTGTCCGCTGTCACGCTTGTAGAGGGGGACGTCGTACCTTTTCAGCCGACCTTCGGGCTTCGCCGCGATGATAAGCAGATCTCTTCCCTGACGGATAAGCGGTTCCATGCTGTCGCCGACATTTGTGTATATCAATTTGCCATGCAGAGCGAGCTGCTCCTCAAAGGTCGATGTACGTTCACTCATTCAGCGCACCGATAGAGCGCAGCTTGGCAAGGATACCGTCCACGTCCTTAGCGATGACCTCCCGCGGCGCATTGTACTTGGCGCACATTGCGTCCACAATAGAGTCTTCGGAGGTCTCATTTTTCAGACAGTCAACGATAAAAGCGGCTGTGGCGTTGCTGCGAACCATGCCCGCGAAAGATCCGCCTGCCGCGACCATTATCTGATCGCCGTCTGTTTCGTGGGTAATAAAATTATCTTTCAGTTTCATATATTAATCGTCCTTTCTATGAACGTTATTTTTGTGTACAGCAGGTGGCCGAAGCCGCCTGCCTTGCTATAATGGTGTCAAGCTATTAATCCACATCGATCTGATTATCATTAAGCGGACAATTGCTTGTAGTAATAACATCTTCCACATCAAACTCAACAATTTCCATTTCGGGGGCAATATACTTCTCCATTTCACACACCTCCTTTCACAAAAGATATATATAGAAACAGGTTTTACCCCGTCTTTGTCACAGTCAGCAGAGTTCTGGACGATCGTCCTCGTCCTCTTCCTCTTTTTTCAGCCATTTATCATAGGTTTCCTGCATAGAATCCAGTATGCTCTCTCCGGTATCCTCCCGCATTTCGGGGAAACACTCTTTCTGCTCCGCACATTTTTTCAGACGGATACACGCGGGATAATAGAAACACTCGGCGCAATCCTCCAACTGCTCTCGTGTTTCGCGGAAGCTCTGCACCATTTTATCGTCAAGCTCTTCACTGTCAATATGCCCCACGAAATTATCCTCGCTGTAATGCTCGCAGAGTCC
>JBJEFT010000391.1:0-4860 GCA_051874315.1 Candidatus Ornithomonoglobus sp. | reverse complement strand
AACAAAAAGAAAATGAGTGCAAAGAAGAAGCGCGAGGACAGAAATTCTGTTATACTCGCACTCTCAACGGTTGCGGTAATAGTGCTTGTAGCAGTCGGTGTAGTGCTCATGCTGATTAATCCGTTTTCTGGTAATTCGGTTCCGGATCTTGCGGGACTTACGCTTGAGGAAGCGGCAGCGGCGGCAAATGATGCCGGATATAAAATTAATGATGAGATAGAGTATTCATTATCCGACGATGTGGCTGAAAATCTTGTAATATCACAGCTTCCGGAGGCGGGGACGGCGGCTGATAAATCCGAGCCTATTTCGCTTGTGGTTTCACTCGGCGCCTCAAACGGCGGGGTTCCGGTTCCGGATGTTGTAAATATGGATATTGACGAGGCGGGACAGATTATAGAAGCTCAGACGCTTCTTTATAAGATAGTCCTTGAGCCGAGTACCGAGGTAGCAGAAAATCTTGTAATACGGCAGATTCCGGCTCCGGGCACACATCTCAATCCGGGTGACTATGTAACACTTCATATGAGTATAGGGCCGGAGGCGGATAATTCCGAAAAGGGTGTAGTAACTGTTCCGAGTGTAATAGGAATGTACCGTGATAATGCGGAAAGCACTCTTGGCATGTACAATCTTTTAATCGGTACTGTAACGAGGAAGGCGTCAAACAATCCGGAGGGTACAATAATAATGCAGAGTCCTGCGGCCGGGGCGTCAGTCAGTGAAAACACAACAGTAACAATTGTTATTTCAAGCGGAAGAGAAGATTCAACTCTGGCATCGGAGTATGAAGGGGTGGTTCCGCCCACGGATTACAGCGGGGACAGTTCCGCACCGGAAGCATATACCGATACGGAGACGGAGGTGCAATATGATGCCGGCAGTGAACCGGTTGCAGAGGCTCCCGCTGAGGAGGCTCCGCCAAGCTCCGGTTCGGCACTTTATACGGTAAAGATTCCGGACGCGGCAAACGATACCGTGACGGTTGAAATTGTCCAGGACGGCGTGATAGTTCATAGCCAGGTACACCAAAAGACCGAGGGCGCCGTGACAATAGAACTGCAGGGTGCAGGCTCCTCTAATGTGCAGGCGTATATTGACGGCGCAAAGGTAAGTGACAAGACGGTGACGTTTTAAAAATGAAGGGAACAATATATAAAGGTATCGGCGGGTTTTATTATGTTATGACTGAGGATGGCATTGTTGAGTGCAAGGCGCGCGGAAAATTCCGCAAGGAGCATATTATACCTATGATAGGCGACAATGTAGAGATTGACGTTAAGAACGGCAAAGGCTCCATAACGGAAATTTATCCGAGACGCAGCAGGCTTATCCGTCCGGCAGTGGCAAATATAGACACGATAGTTGTGGTTGCGGCGGCAAAAAGCCCTAACCCGAGCACTGCCGTTATTGATAAAATGCTTGTCAATGCCGAAATCAACGGCATAGAGCCGGTGGTTTGCATAAACAAATCTGAGCTTGCAGATTGTGATGCTTTGATAAGCCTGTATGAGAATGCGGGCTATAGGACGCTAAAGGTGAGCGCGGTGACCGGATACGGTATTGACGCTCTCCGAAAGGAAATACAAGGAAAGACTGCGGCATTCGCCGGTGTGAGCGGTGTCGGCAAGTCGAGCCTTCTTGCGATCATAACGGGTAGCTCGCTTGAAACAGGAACAGTATCGGATAAGATAAGCCGCGGACGGCACACAACCCGTCATGTAGAACTTTTTCCTGTTGAGGGCGGAGGGTATGTCCTTGATACTCCGGGATTTTCATCTGTTGAGTCGGAGGATATAACACCGGAAGAATTGGCGGACTGTTTTCCCGAAATGAGGGATATAGCCGGAAAATGCCGATTTAGAGGTTGTGCGCATATCAATGAACCGGACTGTGCCGTTAAGAAAATGGTACAGAACGGTGAGATTGCGCAGTCAAGATATGAGTCTTACAGGGAGCTGTATGAATTGCAAAGGAGCAGAAGAACATGGAAATAGTATTATCGCCGTCAATTCTGTCGGCTGATTTTTCCAATCTTGGAAAGCAGGTTAAGGAAGTATCTGCGGCAGGCGCGCCGTGGCTTCACATAGATGTAATGGACGGTGTTTTTGTGCCGAACATCAGCTTCGGTTTTCCGATAATCAATTCAATCCGCAGGCTTACGGACATTGTTTTTGATGTTCATCTTATGATCACTGAGCCGGAGAGATATATTGAACGGTTCCTTGACGCCGGCGCGGACGTGCTGACATTTCATGCCGAGGCAACCGAAAAAGCCGGTGAATGTATAGAAATGATAAAAAGCCGCGGCAAAAAGGCGGGACTTGCGATAAGTCCGAATACGCCGATAGACGCGGTGCTGCCGTATCTTGACAGGCTTGATATGGCGCTGTGCATGACGGTCGAGCCGGGCTACGGCGGTCAGAAATATATCAAAGCGGTCGAAGAAAAAATAACTGCGCTGAGAAATATAACAGGAAAGGATTTCTATATCCAGATAGACGGCGGCGTAACAAAGGACAATATAACCGAGCCTGTAAAGGCGGGCGCGAATGTTATCGTCGCGGGCAGCGCGGTGTTCAAGGGTTCAATAACGGAGAATATAAAGGGGCTTAAGGCGGCATGCGCGCGGTTGTAATAGGAAACGGAACAATAAAGGACTATAGCTATATAAAGTCCCGTCTTTGCACAGGGGATTTTATAATATGCGCAGACGGCGGCCTGCGCCATGCAAAAAAGCTTGGCATAAGGCCGGACATTGCCATCGGTGATTTTGACTCGTCCGAGAAGGATGAAACAGTAAAAACATATGTGTATCCGACGCGGAAGGATTTTACTGACGGTGAGCTTGCCATAAACTATGCGATAGATAACGGCTATGACGAGATAATGCTTTTGGCTATGAGCGGCGACAGGCTTGACCACACGCTGACGGATATATTTCTGCTTTCAAAGCACGAGGGTGCTTATCTTGTTGACGATAAAAATGAAATCCATATTGTCCGCAGTGTGCTGAGGCTTACGGGCTTTAAGGGAAAAACGCTGTCGATTATACCGGTATACGGTGATATGTTGGGTGTAAGTACAAGCGGACTTGAATGGCAGCTCAATAATGAAACCCTTTTTTTCGGAGAAAGTCGGGGCAACAGCAATGTCGTAACCGATGATTTCTGCATCATATCGGTAAAAAGAGGTATGGGCGCCGTTATTATAAATGACGGAGAATAAAAAAACTAATGTAGCACAGGCTGTGTCAGCTATCAACTAAAATACCGCGCTGGCTTTAGCTCCTTTTACAGAATTGGAGAACAATCACTGCTTTCTGCCTGCCATAAAAGGTCTGATTGCATTTTTCTGCTCTGCTATTGATTTCCATCCAATATTCTTATGCAGCTTGGTGAAGCAGGAATATGGTTTTTTGCAGGGGAATCGGAGAATATTGTTCTGGTTAATATTTTCGCAGTTATATCATTCGTATTCAGTTATGTGTTGATTTCTACCTATGCTCATTGTTTAACAGAATTTAATGACATAGGAGGGTGATGTAATGCTCGATTTATACACGGCAATTGTTTTTGTAACCGGTTTTACTTTGGTAATTACTGCGGTAGATGTAATTACAAACCGTCTTGCTTCAAAAAAGAATAAATCAAAGATTGTTTTTTTATGCCTGTTTATAGGCATAGCAATTTTTTGTGAATGGATAGGCGTAAAAACAAATGGGGCGGATGTCTCTCTTATATGGCTGCACAAAGGTGTAAAGCTTGTGGAATTTTGCATAGCTCCAATCATCAGCGTTGCTGCCGCAAATGCCTACGGAAATGTGAAAAGACCGAAATTTGTAGCCGGTGTACTGACTGCCCACGCCGCATTTGAGGTTTTGGCGCTGCTTAACAATTGGGTTTTCAATGTCGATACAGAGAATGTGTATCACAGGGAAGACTTATATTGGATATATATTGTTGTTTTTGTTCTCTCTGTTGTATATTGTTTTGTTTGCATTGTTCAGGGCAATAAAAGATATCAGGCAAGGTTTGGCAGTGTGTTGGTTTTGATTCTGTGTTTTTTGGCGGCAGGGATTGGAATTCAAATGCTTTACTCGGAAATAAGGATTGATTTTATGTGCGTGGCAATCGGAAATCTCTTGATGTATAACTACCGCAGCAATGTTGTGCATCAGATCGATGTGACAACAAGGCTGCTAAACCGCAGATGCTATGAAAGAAAGATAGAAAATATGAAGGCTTCGGCGTATGTGTTGATTTTTGATATTAACAAATTCAAAGAAATAAACGATACTTACGGTCATGCTACGGGTGACATGTGTCTTGAGTCGGTTGCGCAGCAAATATATGCGGTATACGGAAAATACGGCACTTGCTACCGTATCGGCGGTGATGAATTTTGTGTGATTATGTGCAAGAATTTAGAAAAAATGAAAATGCTTAATTGTCGCTTTCAAGAGTCTTTGGAGCAGCTGTGTGAAAAAGGCATTAAATTATTCGGCGTGTCTGTAGGGTATGCGTATTACGATGAAAAGAAAACGGATATACAAGCAGTTATTGAGGAAGCAGATGAGATGATGTATCAGAATAAGCAGGGAAATATGTTTTAATAAGGAATATTCCCTCGGCGACGGATATAAATATGCCGTGTGGGTAAGATAGGCTCGGCATCAATTATCACAGATGACTATTATCTGCAGGATATTCACTCAACCAACCGGGTAAGAGTAAACGCATGTGTAACAACGCTTGATTACTTCTACGACCTCTATGACGTAAAAGAGGGCGATCAGATGTATGTTGCCGCCCGAGGACAGACTGAGACTCTTGTAAAAGCATATAGAACAGGAGCTTA
>JBJEFT010000390.1:0-4871 GCA_051874315.1 Candidatus Ornithomonoglobus sp. | reverse complement strand
GAGCCGTAAACATCTATACAATCCGGCTTTGAATTGATTACCGCATCATATTCAAGCTCCCCTTTTTTATTGTAGAGATTAATGACGGGAGTATTGTTCTGTGTGTAGGTAATCAGTCTGTTTCCGTCGGAATCAAGCGCGGAGCGGGTAAGCCGGACGTCATCAAAACGCATATCGTAATTTATACCGTTGTAGCCTGTTAATGAGGCTATACAGTTATCGCCTGTCGGAAAAATAAGCTTCCCGTTGTTGCGCACATCAAAGATTAATGTGTTTTCAAGCTCATAGCCGGAAATAGGTTCCGGTGATTTTACGTCAAACAGCATAACATATGAAGTAACATTACTTGCGGCGCTGACAAGCGACACTGCAATAAGACGAGTTTTCAGCATAGATGCCGCTGTAATGTAATTTGTACCTGACGCCCATGAAAAAATTTTCTCGCCGTTTTTGTTATAGACAACCACAGCGCCCTTATAAGCGGTTTTGCTTGTTATGAGGACAACATCTCCGCGTTCGGATATATCACATGAAATGATGTCGTCTTCAGTGTCAAGACTATAACACAGCTTTCCGTCCTCAAAGACACAAAGCTGTGTACTGCCGCTTGAAGCTGCGGCGGTGTATTTTCCGGCTGAGCTGACTACCGGATTTGTAACCGGCATATCCGCTTCCCAGATTGTTTGACCGTCCTCGTTTATACAGCATATATAATTGGATTTTGCGCAGACAACCCCGTCCTTAGAAAGTGAAAAATCGGAACTGTCTGCTTCCTCAAAAGGGAGTATTACGGTGCCTCCGTTAATTTCTCGATACTCTGATGACGCGCTCTCATGAACGGTATTCGAAGCGACAAGGGTATTTTCCGGCAGTCCGTCGTCCACGCTGGCGGTTTCTGCAAAGCTGCCGTCAACGGTTGTTCCGAAGCTCTGTATAAGGGCTTCGTCATCGGCAAGTGTTACAAAGCTGCCGGTCTGCTCTCCGATGACAGGCGCCTCTGTTCCGATGTTGTCAAGATCGATGCCGAACAGGTCAAGAAGCACTGTCATGTTATATTCAAAATTGCGTTTGTATGCTCCTATAATTCCGGTATCGGTCATGTAGAATCTGAAGCTGCAAAACAGCACAGCGCATATGATAAGTGTAATCCAGAGGGGCTTGAGCATATACCATAGGCTGTAGTCATATTCCTGCTCATTGCTTTGCGGCTGTTCCGACTCAGACTTACGGATATACTCGCGCGGCTGCAGTTCCTGCTTCGGCTGCTGCGGCGGCTCGTCCTGATACGGTTCGGACGGTTGTGGTGGCTGCTGCGCTGCCGTAATCGGCTTTCCGTCAAGCCCGAGGTTGCCTAAAACCTCCTCAACAACAGGCGCAAAAGCTTCGCGTTCAGGTTCTTTATGTGTTATTTTCTGTATCTCCTGCGGCTGGATACGGCGGGTCCGGCTCATTTCGGCACCGTGTGTATCCTCCTGTGAAGGCTGATTCCTGAGCTTGACGGTAACCGTATCGCCTGTAGCGACCGGCGTTTCCTTCACCGGTTCCGGCTTTTTGCCGATAATACGTGTGCTGCCCATATCCTCTTCTCCGGCAGACTTGGTATCGCCGTCGTAATATTTGATGAGCTCGTTTAATATTTTATCGTGATCTTCGGCCATTAATAAAATACCTCCTTGAGACATAAGCCTTTTGCCGGAGCGGTAATTCCGGCTCTGTCCCGGCAGTGTGAAGCTATTATTTGGGGCATGTCGGAAGGATTTATTCTTCCTCCTCCCGCATAGACGAGAGTGCCCGTTATTATTCTAACCATATTATAAAGAAATCCGTTTCCGGTAATATCAATTGTTATAACATTACCGTGTTTTTCAACCTCCAGCGCATGGATTGTGCGGACCGTGGTTTTCACGGTAAATCCGCTCGCGGCAAAGCCGATAAAATCGTGAGTGCCGATAAATGCCCGCGCCGCCTCCTTCATAGCGTCAATATCAAGCGGATGCCTGTAATGCCATGAATAGCGGGCTGAAAAAACATCGGGAAATTCTCCGTTATCAATCGTGTAGCGATAGGTTTTCCCTTTTGCAGAGCGGTTTGCGGTGAAATCCTCGGGGACCGCTTCCGATCCTGTGCATATTATATCCTCCGGCAGATTTGCGTTAAGCGCGTAAGGAAATCTGTCGGGGGGAATAGATGAGGCTGTTTTAAAGCTGCACACATAGCCTGACGCATGCACTCCGGCATCGGTTCTGCCGCAGCCGCAGGGAATAATATCCTCGCGCGTAACTGCCCGCAATGCCTCACGGAGCGTCTGTTGAACCGTGACCGCGTTGGACTGTATCTGCCAGCCGTGATAGTTTGTGCCGTCAAATTGTAAAAACAGCTTTATATTCATAGCTTTCTTAAAACCTCACACTACACCATTATATTTTATTATTGTATCATAACCGGCGGCAAAATTCAATGCAAAAATCCAATAATTCCGAAAAAAATACAAAATATTATTGTAATAAATGCAATACATGCGTCCGTTTTGCCAAAATGCGTCTTTTTTCTCGGATTTCTTGCGCCCTTTCCGTAGCAGCGCGCGTCCATTGCGAGAGCAAGCTCATCGGCGTGCCTGAATACGCTTATAAAAAGCGGGATCGTTACAGGGATAATTGCCCTTGCCTTTGAGATCAGTCCTCCGCCGGAAAAGTCCGCGCCGCGCGCTTTCTGCGCCTTCATAATGCGCTCAGCTTCATCTGCAAATAATGGGATAAAGCGGAGAGTTACGGAGATGATCATCGCAATATCATCAACCGGGACCTTCAGAGCTTTAAGCGGCTTCATAAGCCGCGCAAGTCCGTCTGTAAGCGCCACAGGCGGCGTGGTGAGAGTCAGAAGCGATGTGCCTGCGACAAAGAATATAAAGCGCAGCGTAACGATAATTGAATTGTGTATGCCGCTTGCCGTTATTTTAAATATATGCCATTGCCACAGAGGATTACCACTGCCTGTAAAAAGCGCCATAACAAATGTGAACAGCATAAAGAGGCGCAGCGGTTTAAGCCCTTTAAGCATATAGCCCACGGGGATCTTTGAAACCAGCGCGGCGGCAGCTGTAAATATAAAGACAAGGCCCATTCCCGCATAGCTGTTTATTGTAAAAACAGCGACGGAATAGACAATAGCTGTCAATATCTTCGTTCTCGCATCGGCATGATGTACAGGTGATTTTGTATCTATATATCGTCCTATCGTAATGTCACGAAGCATTCCGGGCGCCTCCCTTCGCAAGGCTCATGATAGCATCGTGAGCCTCCCGCACCGTAAGCACTTTGCCGATGTCCGTTCCCGAGCTTCTGAGCGCTGCTGAAAGCTTTGCCATTTCGGGTATGTCAAGTCCGCAGTCTGTGAGCAGCCGTTCGTTTGTAAAAATTTCATGCGGTGTTCCGTGCGCGGCGGCGCTGCCGTTATTGAGAACTATTATATCATCCGCATACTGAGCCGCATCCTCCATAGAGTGCGTGACAAAAATAATTGTCATTTCATTGCGGTTTTTCTTCAGATTATTGAGGATTGAAAATATATGCCGTCTGCCGGACGGATCAAGTCCTGCCGCCGGCTCGTCAAGAATCAGAACAGACGGTCTCATCGCGAGAATGCCCGCAAGCGCCGCAAGCCTCTTCTGACCACCGGAAAGCTCGTATGGCGCCATATTGAGCAGCTTTTCTTTAAGTCCTGTAAGCTCTGCCGCCTCTCTGACGCGCATATCAAGCTCATTGCCGGACAGACCGAGATTTTTAGGTCCGTAGGCTATGTCCTCGTATACCGTTTCCGCAAAAAGCTGATATTCCGGGTACTGGAACACCGTGCCGATTTCTCTGCCGCATTCCTTAACAGGTCTGCCGCCAAGCGTAACGGAGCCGCTGTCCGGCTCGGTTATACCCGCGATAATTTCCGTAAGTGTGGATTTTCCGCTTCCTGTGCGGCCTATCACCGCCGTAATTCCGGGACGAATTCCTTCTGTAATATGGGAGAGAGCGTTTGTTTTTCCCGCGGGAGAGGAATATGAATAGGAAATATCCTTCAGATCTATAATGCAGCTCTGCTCTGTTTTGCCGCTTTGCTTTGCCGGAGTATTCGTGTCCGTGATTTTTCCGCCGATCAATCCTGCAAGCTGTTTTGCGCAGCTCGCTGTATCCGTCGATACAGCGGGTAGGGGCAGACCGCTCTCTTTCAGCATAAGGCAGAGCTGAGAGCTTTGCGGCATATCAAGTCCCGAACGGAGAATAAGGTCACAGTCCGAGAAAATGTCCTCAGGTGTGCCGTCCGCTGTGATCTGTCCGTTATCCAGTATAATAACGCGGTCCGCGGCGGCAGCCTCCTCCATATAATGCGTTATCCAGACAATGCTTATTCCAAGCTCTTTTTTTAAACTCATAACGCAGTCAAGAATCCGCTTTCTTGCGAGAGGGTCAAGCATTGAGGAGCCTTCGTCAAAGACCATATATTCCGGCTGCATCGCAAGGATACCGGCGATTGCGGTAAGCTGCTTCTGACCGCCGGATAAGGCGCTTATCGCCTTGCCGCGAAGGTGTGAGATCCCCGCGGCCTCAAGCGCAAATTCAACGCGGCGCAGAATTTCCTCCTCGGGCAGACCCAAGTTTTCCGGCGCAAAGGCTGTGTCGTCCTCAACGATTGACGCGACAGCCTGCGACTCGGGGTTCTGAAATACCATTCCGACGCGCTCGCGCACGTCAAAGATTTTTTTCTCATCCTTTGTATTGATCCCGTCAACAAAAACATCACCGTCCTTGGGTATAAGGATGGCGTTGAGATGCTTTGCGAGAGTGGATTTTCCGGAGCCGTTTCTTCCGAGGATCGCCGTAAAT
>JBJEFT010000389.1:0-4884 GCA_051874315.1 Candidatus Ornithomonoglobus sp. | reverse complement strand
AACTTTGACTTATTCTTGTTATAAGCCCTGTCAATTGCCTTATCAAATTCCTCCGCGCTTACCTCGAATGTAAGCTTTGATAAATTCTTCTCTACTTCTTCACACTTAACTGCCATGTGATTTAATCCTCCTTCGGTAGTGCGCTGTATTCTTTCATTTTTATTTTCCTACATAAATTTACAGACGCTTTTTCAAAATCTGTTCTATTATATCATATACTTTACAAAATTGCAATTAATTTTTTAATTTTTTTATAGTTTTAATAAATAATTCACTTAATTTTTGTATGTTTTGGTTACTATGCAGCCATTAGCTGTATATCGAAGTCTCATACAGCCCTGAATGTGACCGAAATTGTGGTTCCCTCGCCCAGCGCGCTGCTCACATCGATCTTGGCGTTATGCACCATTGCAACGTGCTTTACGATCGAAAGCCCGAGGCCTGTGCCGCCCACGGTCTTTGAATGGCTCTTATCCACGCGGTAGAAGCGTTCAAATATCCTGTCTATATCCTCCTGAGCGATGCCTATTCCCGTATCATGGACCGAGAACACCGTTCCCTCCGGTGTTTCTCCGGCGTATATCTCAATGCTTCCGCCCTCCTTGTTGTACTTGATGGCGTTGTCTATCAGGTTATACACCATCTCGCTTACAAGGGTTTTACTGCCGGATATGACGCACTCACCGCCTTTTTGCGCAACAGTAATATCTCTGCGCTCAAGCTGCGGCTCAAGATGCTTTAACGTTTCACGCGCAAGCTCATCAAGCCTTATTTCCTCCGGCTCATATACGCCTGTCGTTTCGTCAAGATTTGAAAGCCTTATTATGTCGTCAATAAGAAGCAGCAGACGCTCTGCCTCCTTCTCGATCTTCAGACCGAATATCGCCGTATCCTCCGGTCTTGCCATTCCGTTATTTATCATCTGGGCATAGCCGGAAATACTCGTAAGCGGCGTTTTAAGCTCGTGGGATACATTCGCGGAAAACTCGCGTCTTATCATGTCGGTCTTTGCCTTCTCCTCATTCTCCGCCTTTATTCTGCGGAAATACGGCAGCAGCTCCGGATATATCTCACTTTCATCAATATTGTTTATATCAATTTTGTATATAGGCTGCATGATGTTTTTAGTTATTGTGCTTGACACAAAGCCCGTAACTACCATGATTATCAGAAGCAGCAGCATTGACGCCGGAATCATCGCGAGAAGCATATCGTAAATTGCTATAAGCGGCTTTTCAGAGCGCAGCACCGAGCCGTCATTAAGCCGCACGGCATAATAAAAAAAACGCTTTCCGACAGTCTCGGAGCTTCTGGTCGCATAGCCGCTTCCGGTTTCTCTTGCCTGCTTTACCTCCGGTCTTGAAAGATGATTTTCCATACTCAGCGCGTCCGCGTCATTATCATAGAGCACCTCGCCGCCCGGCGCGATAAAGGTCTTTCTTCCGTCCTCGTTATCGTCAAACATTGAATGGAGAAACAAAAGCTTGTCACTCGTTGAAGGAAGCGTATCCATGTACTCCGCCATATTCTCCGTTGAGATCATAATTTCATTTTTTGTGTTTGAGCTGTATATAATACATGCTATAAACAGCATCGCCGCAACCGCTGCAACGACCGCCACACATACAGTAAGCACCATCTTGTTGAAGATGGTGCTTTTTATTGATTTGATTTTCATACCGCCTCTCACTTTCCGCTATACAAACTTATATCCAACGTTGCGGACCGTTTCTATATATTTGCTCTTATCGCCGAGCTTATGTCTGAGGCTGCCTATATGTACATCAAGGGTCCTTGTTTCTCCCTCAAAGTCAAAGCCCCATATCTTTCTCAGAAGATATTCGCGGTTTATTACCCGTCCCTGACTTTCCGTAAGGCAGTTAAGCAGCTCAAATTCCTTATAGGTAAGCTGAACCTCTTTTCCGTCCACGGTCACCTTACGGCTCGGCAGGTCAACCACAATACCGTGGTAGTCCTTTTCGGGCTCCGCTCCGTATTCCGCTCTGCGCAAAACCGCCTTTATCCGTGATATAAGCTCCAGAACCGAAAACGGCTTTGTGATATAATCATCCGCGCCTAAGTTCAGCCCCTTGACCTTGTCCATCTCACCGTTTTTTGCTGTGAGCAGGATGACCGGAAGCCGCTTTGTGGCCGGATTATTCCTTAAATCTGTAAGAATTTCTATACCATCCTTATCCGGCAGCATTATATCAAGCAAAACAAGTGATGGTATTCCCTCCTTCAGCGCCTTTTCAAACTGAAGTCCGTCTGCGAACTCCTTTACCTCGATTCCTGCCGTTTTTACGGCATACGCAATCAGCTCTCTGATGCCCTCGTCGTCCTCTACACAATAAACTGTCTGCATATGTTTTTCCTCTCTTTTCACCTTTGCTGCAAGTTCCTTTAATTTGCATAACTCTTTAGTTTATTATACATTATGACGGGAAATTTATCAAGACATTTTTTCAAACTTTACACACACTTTACAAAAAGATAGCTGAACCGTAACAAAAAGAAGCGCGTAATGCGCTTCCCGATAAATATTATTCCTCGTCCGGCTCGTCCCATGAATGATATACATTCTGTACGTCATCGTTGTCCTCAAAGGTGTCAAGCATCTTTCTCATATTCGAGATCTGCTTTTCATCGGTGAGAGTTGTGAGCGTCTGGGCAACCTGCGCAGCCTCTGCCGATGAAATTGTGTACTTGCCCTCAAGAGCCTCGCGCACCGCGTCAACCTCCATCGGGTCTGTTTCGATCTCGATAATTCCGTCCTCGACCGTAACATCCTCTGCGCCTGCCTCAAGCGCGTCCATTGTTATCTCGTCCTCGTCGATCTCGCCGTCCTCATCCTCAATGATGATAATTCCCTTATGGTCGAACATAAAGCTTACGCAGCCTGTTGTACCCATGTTGCCGCCGTACTTTGAAAACGCCGCGCGGACATCGGCAGCAGTTCTGTTTCTGTTATCTGTAAGTGTTTCAACTATGATTGCAACACCGCCGGGACCGTAGCCTTCATATGTGATTGCCTCATAGTTATCCCCCTCGCCTGACGCTGCAGCCTTCTTGATCGTTCTGTTGATATTATCATTGGGCATATTTGCCGAGTGAGCCTTTGCGATTATATTTTTAAGGCTTGCATTGTTATCCGGATCCGGCCCGCCCGCCTTGACCGCAACAACGATTTCACGCGCTATCTTTGTGAACACCTTCGCGCGCGCCGCATCGTTTGCGCCCTTCTTTCTCTTTATTGTACTCCATTTTGAATGACCTGACATGTCATAACAACTCCTTTTTAATTAATATATACCAATACCCATACAGTATAACACATACATCCGCCATTTGCAAGTAAATTTCCGCCATTTCCAAAAAAATTTTTACTTTTTTCTGAAAATGTATTGACAAAAAAGCATCTTTATGCTATACTAATCCCGTTGTTGATACGGCTCCTTGGTCAAGCGGTTAAGACTTCGGCCTCTCACGCCGACAACGCGGGTTCGATTCCCGCAGGAGTCACCAAGGCTGCATTGGCGAGCAGTGGAGCGAAAGCGAAACGACCAGCCAAGCAAGAGAACATTCAGACACAATACATTGATAACATTTAATAATCAATTATTGTATATGTTCTCTATAAAGGACACGATAATAAAAGGACCTTGATTAAGGTCCTTTTATTATACGAAAAAATAAAGAGCGCACCGATAAGCACGCCCTTTAAGTATACATCTGAAAAAATATATCGATTAACAATCTTATCCCATATATTTCAGTGTTAAAACATCAATACCCGCCGCTGTAAGTATGCTGTCAGGGATTGTATATGCGCATTGTATACGTTGCGAACATCAGACCGATTCCTTCTCTACAGTTTTCCTGCGGCGGCCTGTTACGCCGAATACAGCTATCAGCAACATAACCGCGCTGGCAGCCGACATTGCAAGGAAGGTAATATTTAGTCCGTGTATCTGCGCCGCATCTCCGTATGACGCTGATGAATGATTTGCAACAACCGTCATAATGCCGACAAATACCGCCGAGCCTATAGCGCCGGAAATTGTTCTCAATGATGTAAGCAGCGCAGTCGCGTGAGCCGTTGATTTTTTCATGAGAACGCTTGTTCCCCATGTGACTATAGGCATCATAAGACAGCCTATTGAAACGCAGCGGATTGCGTTATATATGGCGGGCAGCCATATGGGCGTGTTCATATTTATGAATACCATGCCGATATTGCTGAAAAGCATACATATAGCGCCTGCCACAAATAAAATCTTCATTCCGATCTTGTCGTATATCTTTCCGGCAAACGGGCTGATTACCGCCATTACCAGAGAGCCGGGCAGAGTGACAAGCCCTGATGTTGTAGCGGAATATCCCATAATGGACTGGACATAAAGCGGCATAATAACAGATGAACCCATCATAACGAGATAGAGAAGCATACTTCCTATAACGCTTAGCGCATACTCCTTATTTGCCAATATTCTGAGTTCAAGGAACGGATCTGCCATATGAAGCTGTCTGTATACAAATATACCAGCCGCAACGACACCTATTGCAAGCAGCAGCAATACCTGAACACTTACAAACGGATATACTCCCAGATTGCCTATGCCCAATGTGATTCCTCCAAAAGCAAAAGCGCTGATTACGAACGAGAATATATCGAACTTCTTTTTCCTTGTATCAAGCACATCATCAATAGTAAAGATTGCATACACAAGAGAGATTACCATGATTGCCGTCGCAGCGTAAAAAATCATTTTCCATCCGTAGGAGTCAACGAGAAGTCCTGCCAAGGTAGGCGCGATAACGGGCGCGGCTCCGGCAGACAAGCCATACCATCCCATTGCCGTTCCTTTTTCCTCCTCCGGATAA
>JBJEFT010000388.1:0-4886 GCA_051874315.1 Candidatus Ornithomonoglobus sp. | reverse complement strand
AAACCGCGCGCACACAAAGCCGGGGCAGCATAAGGAAATTCTCGGGACGGAGGTTCTGGACAAGGTAATAGACATTGACCAGAGCCCTATCGGAAGAACGCCGCGCTCAAATCCGGCTACCTACACAAATCTTTTCAATGATATACGCGAGGTGTTCGCGCAGACAAACGAATCAAAGATACGCGGCTACAAGGCGAGCCGCTTCAGCTTCAATGTAAAGGGCGGACGCTGCGAGGCGTGCTCCGGTGACGGCATCGTTAAGATCGAAATGAACTTTCTTTCCGATGTATATGTTCCATGCGAGGTCTGCAAGGGCAAGAGATATAACAGAGAAACTCTCGAGGTCAAATACAAGGGCAAATCCATCTATGATGTTCTCGAAATGACGGTTGACGAGGCGGTCGAGTTCTTCGCAAACATTCCGAAAATCAAAAGACGGCTTGAAACCATACAGGAGGTCGGTCTGGGATATGTAAAGCTCGGGCAAAGCTCAACACAGCTTTCCGGCGGAGAGGCGCAGAGAGTAAAGCTTGCAACGGAGCTTTCCCGCCGCCCGACAGGAAAGACTGTATATATCCTTGACGAGCCAACAACCGGACTTCATTCCGCAGATGTGCAAAAGCTTATTGAGGTTCTTAACAGGCTTGTTGAAGGCGGCAACACTGTTATAGTAATTGAGCATAATCTCGATGTTATCAAGACTGCCGATTACATCATAGACCTCGGTCCCGAGGGCGGTGACGGCGGCGGCACAGTCGTTGCTAAAGGAACCCCTGAGGAGGTCGCGGAAAATGAAAACTCATACACAGGACAATATTTAAAGAAGATGCTGGAAAAATGAATATAAAAACATATATTGACAAATTCAGAACAGGCAAAGTAAAAGAAACATTTATCTGCTCCGTGCTTGCGGTGTTAATAGGCGCGCAGCTCGGCTTTATCTCGGGCTTTTTCGGCAGAGCGCTTGAATTTATAGAGGAATTCCGCGCGGAGCACTATATTGCGCTTGTCCCCTTTCTGGGGCTTGCCGGAGTTGTGATCATATTCCTCTATAAGCGCTTCAGTCCGAACTCCGAGCAGGGGCTTAACCTCGCCATCGCCTATAATATGGGCGAGGTGAACGATAAAGGAGAGATAAAGGATTTCGGTCACGCGCAGAAGCTTGGCCGCTATCCTGACGGATATGTCCTGCTGAAGCTGATTTCAAACGCTATAATGCTGTTTTTCGGCGCAAGCACCGGCAAAGAGGGAACGGTTGCGACCTGCGGAGCGGCGATCGGCGACTACATGTCGCGTATCTTCAGGGTCCGCAAGTACAACCGTATTCTGCTTGTGACTGGCGTAAGCGCGGCGGTTGCCGGACTTTTCCAGACCCCCTTGGGCGGGCTCTTCTTCGCGCTTGAATTTTCCGCCGCGGGAGTGCTGTTCTATCAGGCGCTTATCCCCTCGCTCATCAGCGCATACACAGCATATTACATATCAAAGGTCTGCGGCCTTGCCGCTTTCAGCCACGCGGTATCCTATACCGTGGCGATCACTCCCAAGGTCGCGTTTCTTATAGTGGTGTGCTCGATCGTTTTCGGTATCGCGGGCAGATCGTTTGCGGTCGCGCTCCATAAGGCGCACAAGCTTTACGACAACAAAATTAAAAACCGCTACATAGGGATCCTTATCGGCGGCAGCATAATGGCAGTCCTGCTTATATTCGTATCTCACGGTCGGTACTGCGGCACAGGCTCGTCAATGCTTTCGGAGCTTCTGCTGACACATACAACATATTACTACGATTTCATAATAAAGTTTGTATTTACGATCGCCTGTATCATCATAGGCTTTTCCGGCGGAGAGATGATGCCGATCATGGCAATCGGCGCGTCGCTGGGCGCGGTCATGGCGCAGCTTACGGGACTTCCCTTTGAGCTGACAGTCGTTATGGGCTGTACCGCCGTGTACAGCAGCGCGACAAACACGCTCCTTGCGCCGATGTTTATAGGCATAGAAATGTTCGGCATAAACTCGACAATATATATCGCCGCCGCGTGCATCATAGCCTTTGCGATAAACGGCAACAAATCCGTATACACAAAGCAAGGACATGTACCCAGATATATGTACTCAGCTTTAAGGAAATAATGCGGACGCTGCTATTAGCATGCATTAAGTAATTTGTATTTTAATAACACTTAATGCATGCTGTTTTTTTAATAAATAAACGGCATTTTCATTCTCATATACTGTCCGGCAGAATAAGCGCCGCTAAAATGTACACAAGTATACCTGTTCCAAAAAAGCACACCAACACCGCCCATGCAAGCCGTATCCATGTTGAATCAATGTTGAAGTATTCCGCAATACCTCCGCATACACCAAATAATTTTCTGTCATATCTCGATTTGTACAATTTCTTCATTTCATTTCCTCCGTTCATGTTGGATACACATCGGTGTTCAGTTTATATTTCTTTATCTGACGGGTCATAAACCTAATATAACGGATACTGCTCCGGAGCTTCTCCGATTGATCTTATAATCTGAGGCTCGTCTATGGTCTCTTCAAGTCTGCGAAGGAATTTGACATGAAACCGCCATTCAGCTCCGAAATCGAATATATAAAGGAATTTGTCGCCCTTTTGGAAATTAAACTGGGCAAGCAGAGCATCGTCGGTTGTATCCGTTGTATCCATAGAATCCTCTATCTCTGGCGCAACATATTCGTATTCCGGATCCCATGCCTTATTATTCATAAAGAACGCGTGAGCATGATCATCATAAAAATGATAAGCGTCAAGAATTGCGCAGTGAAGATCATATAATGACGCGCGGCTGCTGATTTTTATATGTCGGTAGCAGCCTGAGCAATACTGAACGCTGAACACATACGCAGCGTCCTCAAAATATTCATCATAATCCTTGGTTATATCGTCAATATAATCGATCTTGTTTTTTATGCACCACAGCCTTAATTTAGATGCCAGCTGACTATTCATCCATTCGCTGAGCTTCTCACCCATGCCGCTCGTGTTCATATATTTTTCAAAAGCGGCTTCCCTTTCCTCATCAGGCATATTCTCATCCTCAAGCATAAATGCCGAATAAAAGGACGGGTTTTCCTTTGCAAATTTCATCAAAAGCCCACGCACGTCCACCTCCTTCGCGGACGGAACACGCTTAAAGCCCTTTGAACCTTCTACAAACTCTGCAAGTATATGATCTCTGTTTCTGAACAATTCCGCCATAACAGAACGCTCCTTCTTGCTTATATGTGTCAGTCTGTTATTAGCGCATATAATTCTCCCGCTGCCCTTGTGCACATAAAACGTTTCGTCTCCCTCCTGTTCCTCAATCGCCTGAATAAGCATTGACAATGTTACTTTTCCTGTATATAAATCCAATATAATCACCTGACTTTCATATATTATCAAAACAGGGCGTTTAAAACCACCGTTTGCAAACGCCCTGTTTAATTCATTTAATGCTTGCTTCTCTCCACATAATGAGTATGGAGCAGACGGTGAGCGCGATGCTTTCCGGGAGCGTCGAAATACTCGTCATAGAGCATTTTAACTACAGGATTAAGATGCGACTTTCTGTATTTAAGCTTTCTGTCAGCATTATACAGAGCCTTTGCGCGCAGCGACTTAAGGTCAACGTAGTTTCTCACGCTGTCGCCCTGAACAGGCTGACCGCCGCCGTTTACGCAGCCGCCCGGACATGCCATGATCTCAACAAAGTGATACTCCTTCTCGCCGCTCTTTATCGCCTCAAGCAGCTTTCTCGCGTTGCCCAGTCCCGATGCGACCGCAACGTTGAGCTTCTGACCGCCGAGGGTGTAGCTTGCTTCCTTAATG
Source organism: Candidatus Ornithomonoglobus sp. (assembly GCA_051874315.1). GTDB lineage: Bacteria > Bacillota > Clostridia > UBA1381 > UBA1381 > Ornithomonoglobus. The sequence continues at coordinate 1,039 of JBJEFT010000388.1, read as the reverse complement.
CCCTCCGTGCCTCTTACCTCTTTAAATTCAAGCTTGGTCGATTCGCCGTCAAGAACGTCCGCCGCGGTTCTGAGCGCCGCCTCCATTACGCCGCCGGTAGCGCCGAATATCGCGCCCGCGCCTGTCGCGATCTCAAACGGATCGTCAAATTTTTCGTCCTTAAGGTCGGTGAATTTAAGGCCGGCGCCCTTGATCATCTTTGAAAGCTCACGGGTCGTAAGCGACACGTCAACGTCGTTATAACCAAACGCGTTCTGCTCCTCCCTTGTGCACTCGAATTTCTTTGCCGTACACGGAATCACGCTGACAACAAACAGATCCTTCGGGTCTATTCCCATTTTCTGCGCGTAATACGTCTTTAATACCGCGCCGAACATCTGCTGCGGAGATTTGCAGGTGGAGAGATTCGGGATAAATTCAGGGTAGAAATGCTCCACAAACTTGATCCAGCCCGGGCAGCAGCTTGTAAACATCGGCAGCACAGCCTTGTGCTCTATGCGCTCCAGAAGCTCCGTTGCCTCCTCCATGATCGTGAGGTCGGCGGTGACGTCCATATTGAACACTCCGTCAACACCCAGTCTGCGTATCGCCGCAACCATTTTGCCCTCGACATTTGTTCCGACAGGCATATCAAAGCACTCGCCCAAAGTTGCCCTGATCGACGGAGCAGTAAATACTACGACCTTTTTCTTCGGGTCTGCGATCGCGTCCCATACCTCGTCAATATTGCTCTTCTCGTTGAGCGCGCCTACAGGACACGCTACGATACACTGACCGCAGCCGACACACGCAGCGTCGTTTAAGCTCTTTTCAAAGGCGCAGTCGATATGTACCTTATAGCCTCTGCCTATCTCGCCTATCGCGCCCACGGTCTGTATTTTGTTGCAGACAGCGGTACAGCGGCGGCAGAGAATACATTTGTTGTTGTCGCGGATGATATAGGGAGACTTGTCGTCGATCTCGTACTTGATCTCCTCCTGGGCAAATCTGTCCTCGTCAACGCCGTAGTCAAAGGCAAGCTTCTGAAGCTCGCAGTTGT
>JBJEFT010000387.1:0-4902 GCA_051874315.1 Candidatus Ornithomonoglobus sp. | reverse complement strand
CTCCGCCTCCGGCTGTAAGGAATGAAATAGTGACCGAATCACCGGGCAGTATATCCGGGCAGTAAAGCTCAAAATATCCCTCATCGCCGTTTACCGTAACGGCGCCGCGGTAGTTTACGATTCGTATCGGGCGGTACGGTTCTGAATACACAACCCGTACGATCCCCTCGCCGGAGCCGGCTTTTATTCCCGTTCTGCCCCTGCGGTATGCGCGGTAATCGAGCTTGTCAAGGCGTCTGCCGTCACGGTAAACCCCGTAAACATTTTCAATATCAACCCCCTCCGGCAGAAGAACAGAGCCGTCCTTCGCAGCCGGAAGGAGCTTTTCATGCAGAACAAATCTTTCCTCCACCGACAGCATTGACGAAACCTCATTGCACCAGATATACATTTCGTTTTTGTCATACTCCGACGGGTAATATTTTTTCACAAGCCTTATCGCTTCATTAATATACATTATGCCCTCACTCCTTCATGTGCTATCACGGCAGCGTCAGAATTTTCATACCGCATATATCTGCGTCCCCCCGGCGCCTTGCGCAGCTCAATATCATAGAATACAACCTTGCCCTTGCCGCTTATGCGGTACCTCCATGAGTTGCCCATAGCAGCTCTTATGCTGCACCGGAATATTCTCAGTCCCGGCTCCCTGAAGGTCTCATGCGCGATAAACCCGCCGTCATCGGCGCAGGTCTCAACCGTGAACGAGGCTCCCTCCGCAACATCGGCGCGTATCCAGATTTCATTTAACGCCTTGTTGTCAAGAGAGCTATCGTTGTATTTGGCGGACGTAAAGTACCAGTCTGATTCTTCCGTCCCCTCACTGTCGTCGCACAGATAAACAGAGCTGCCAGAGACGATATAGAACCCGCCGCGGAACCTGAAAAATCCCGATACATCAATATCGTCCTGAACATGCCAGCAGCCGTAACGCATATCATAGGTAAGCAGCTCCCTCACCCCGTCCTTCCGCACCGCGCACGCGTAATACTTTTCGCCGTCAAAGCCTGAAACGGCGGAGATATAGCGTGTGTTGAGCTTGTAAGAAATACAGACCGGGGTCCCGCCGGAAAAGCGGTAGAAGCCGCGCCATGACGGAAAAATGATCCCTGAGGGAGTCACGGCGGCGGTGCTGCCCGACATACATCCGGTTCCCTCGATTATATATGAGGCATAGTTAGAGGCGTTTGTGCCGTAAATGACGGTTATGCTGTCCTCCTTGAACGCGGCAAGCTCCGTGCCGTATTCATAGATGCCGGTAAAGGCGCCGGGCGTATCGGAGGGAAGCCTTGCCGCGTAATTTGAAAGAATGTCCGATGATGAAAACGAAAATATATCGTCCGACGCGGAGGCATAGAGCGCGTTGCCGCTGGGAGCCGTCCCCCACAGGCGGTTCTGATGCACAGAGATATGGTCAAAGGTTCTGCGCTTTTTTGAGAGCCTTACCCCGGAGCAGTAATGAGAATGGGCGTTCATATCCGCAAAGTCAACCGAATCGCCGTTTTTGTTTGTAAGATCAAAATATATGTAGTGCACATACAGCGTCATACCGCTCAGAGAAACAGTGTCGACCTTAAAGCCGCTCACAACGGCATTGACGACCTGCTCGTTATATACCTCGTCAAGATTTGCGATAACATCGGTATCCACGGTGTTGTTTTCATCATAAGCGATCCCGTTCTGCGGCACTACCTCAACGGCGGATCCGGAATACATCCAGACCTGACCCACGCTTTGCTCCGCTGTCGGAAAGCCTTCAATGGTTATCTCATCGCCGACGGAAAAATATTTTTCAAAGATATTCGATGCCAAAAGCCGTATACCGTTGCCGTATGTATCAAAGAATACCGAGTTTTTAATTTCTCTGCCTCCCGTATCGGTTACCGAATAATCATACACCTCGCTGAAGCCGTAGCGGAAGGTGTGCAGGTAATTTCCGGTGTCATCCTTGCCCGAGGTCACAATGAGGTCGGACATTTCCGTAAAGCCCTTGCCGAAGGCTCCGGTGTCAATGTTGTAATAATACAGCTCAGAATCCGACGCAGCGCCGTCCGCGTTATAGCCGTTCATGATATAAAGGTTTCCGAGCCGCACTATCTCCCATTTTCTGTTTTCGGAAAGGACGTAGCTCCCCGATTTAACGGCTCCGTTATAGAAGAACGCGCCGTCAGAAATTCCGGTAAAGCCCGTGACCGCATCGGTATCCGTGCTGTCGGGCGCAGCCGCGGCATAGACCTTTCCCCTTGCCTCTGCCGCAACGGTTCTCGCGCCGCGGGGAGCGGCGCAGGGGTATTCGAGAGTTGACATGTTTTTCATATCCTCGAACTCCCCCGCCGAGGCTCTGCGGTTACGGTTCAGCCCATAAAAGCTGCTGACCGCTTTCTGTTCACAGCCGCGCGCGCTGTATAAATCAAACTGCATGCTTAAACACCTGCTTTTCCCCAAAATTCCGCCAGAGATTTTGCGTGCGCCGTATCATACTCCTGCTTGACCTCCGCAAGCCACGGTGTGATCGTATAGCTGCCGTCATTGCTGCGATAATCGGAAAGCCACGGCAGAGCGATCTCATCGGCGCTTATAAAGAAGCCCCTCTCCTTCGCGTTAGTCATAGTATCTTCAACAGCGGTCTGGTTATTTTTCGCCCGTATGCCGCGCAGCTCCTCATACTTAAGGTCGGGATAATATTGAAGGTCAATATTATTTTTAGCGATTTGCTGAGAATCCAGCATGTGCTGATACGCGTCGTTTGCGGCGTTGCGTTCATTTGTGATCCTGTTCTGCTCATCGGTCCGAGCGTTCTCGATCCAGCGCTGCTTTTCCTCGCTCTCTGCGGCAGCCGCGGCATTCACATCTCCGATCGCGTCACGGTCCGCGGTGTAGAGGCGGTCATAATAATCGGATGCAAGCTCCTTAAGATCGCTGAGATTTCCGCGCAGCCTGTCCGTTTCGCCCGTATATCTCTTGTAGGCGTTCTCCTCAAGCGTCGGAATCATCTCCGCAAGCTTGCGCAGATACAAATCGCGGTCCGCGAGAGCCTCGCTCAGAACCGCGCCGCTGGCATTCTGCGCGGAGGAATCGTTATTGTTAAGCACCTTTCTGTATGCCGCTTCCGCCTCTCTTAAATACTGCTCACGGTACGCGAGGTACGCCGGATCCTCCTCCGGGTCATAAGAGAAGCCCTCCCTTTCAAGCAATGCGTTCATAGCCGAATCAAGTGAAGCGCCGTACTTTTTTTCATATGCCGACATAATCTCATCGCTGCCTTTGATATTGTTCCTCTTTTCCATAGCGCTGATCGCGCTCTCAACCTTGGACTGCGGCGCGTAAGCGGTTCCGTCCTTAACGTAGTCCGGCTTTATGGGAACACCCGCGACGGTCGCATTCTCGCCGTCCCAGTCCACGATATTGCCGTACCCCCTTGACACGGTGTAATCGCGTATGCCCACAAGTGACTGCGACGTATCTCCGTAAACCCCCGAAGAAGAAGATTTTACCACCGGGGTCTTTGCCGGTGTTACGGTTCCGGCCCCTGATGAGGTCTTTTTGGAATCCGCGCCGCTGTCTCCCGCGGTAACAATTTTATCTGCCATCTTCATTCACCTCCTTGTTCTGTCTGAGCAGCGCTCAGGGCGAGAGCCTGCATATCGGCAATAAGCTGTTCCTTGCCGTCAAAATTCATATTTTTCAGAGCGATAATAGCGTTTTCCGCTCTTTCTCCCGAAAGCATTCCTCCGTTCCAGAGCTCCATAATCGTCTTATTGACAGTCTCGCGGGCATACGGGCTTTCACGCTGCGGAGCAACGTCAATATCAAACGCGAGGCTTTCGGAATACGCGCCCGTATCCGACCATTTAACCCTGTACATCATGGAATTTCGGAATCTCGCAAATGCCTTTTGTCCCATCTCGTCCGTGATCCTGTAGATCCTCTCCTCCGAGAAGAACTGACGCATAAGCTCCAGCATCATATATACAATACTCTTGTAGGAATCATATGTGTCGTTAATAACGGAGCGCGAGCGCTTTTCACCCGTCTGGCGCAGGTTTTCGATCGCGGAGGCGGCTGTAACGCCGCCGGTTGTCTGTCCCTGCTGAAAGTCACGGTTGCCGAGGATTTCCTTAAGCTCCTCCTTTTTGTTCTCCCTGTGGGACAGATAATATTCGCTTATCGTGTTGTGGTCGATCGGCTTTATCGCCTCTGTTTCGCCCTCATAGTGAACAACGCTTTTTGAGATGTCGCAAAACTCCGTTTCATTTATGCCGCCGTTGCGCTTTGTGAGATACCTCGGCTTAGCGCCGCACATAATGTTCTCCGTTATCGCCCTGTCGAGCTTATTTATCCCGATCTGGAGCGTTTTTCCGATGTCGATCATCCCGAAGCCGAACGGGCAGTGATGCGCCGGATAGAGCGTGTCGAAAACCACGGGATAGCGTCCGTGATTATAGAGACCGCCCTCATAGCCCCCCATATCCTCCGTTGCCGCTATTACCGTATCCCCGCAGAGCTTGAACATATGCACGGTACCGTCCGGCTTTTTGTAATAGCAGTCCGTGACAGACGTGCGGTTTTTAAGGCGGTAGGTGCGGTCAAGCGTTTCTATATCGGCGTCCCCCGAAAACAGCTCCTTAAACTGCGGATATTCCCGGGAGAGGACCGAATTTTCAACCGCGGCGCGGATGAACAGAAAGCGGCTTTCCTGAATATCGGGGATATGCATATCAACATAGATATCAAGCAAATCAATGCTTCTTATGTCAATATTCCCGGTAAAATCGTTATAGAACACACCGTAGACGGCTGTTCCGTATTTCAGCTTGTTCCGCGCATTCTCCTTAAAAATCCGCTTGAAATTTGAAATCTCAAGCTGGGCGGGAACAATTTTTGAAAGCAGCTCCGCGGTTC
>JBJEFT010000386.1:0-4907 GCA_051874315.1 Candidatus Ornithomonoglobus sp. | reverse complement strand
GGCGCTGTGCTCAACAGTATGGCAATGGAGATTAAAGTAGGCGACACGTCTGTCGCAGGCTATCAGGAGGTGTATACCGGCAGCTGGAGTGTCTATTCAACCTTTACCGCAGACCTTACGACCACAGAGGCAAGCGGTAATGTTACGCTGAATGTCACCGGCAATGCAAATACATATGCAGGTAACTATGTTTACGTCAGATTCTATAACGGCAGCGGCAGCTCACTGCCTACGGTAACGCTTGACCCGAACGCAACATTGCCTCCGGCGCCGTCCGAAAATCCGGACGGACTTCTTCCGTATCAGGACGAGTCGCTTTCGTTTGAGGAGCGCGCGGCGGACCTCGTTTCAAGAATGACGCTTGAGGAGAAGGTTGCGCAGCTCGGTTATACGGCTCCGGCTATTCCGAGACTGGGTGTAAAAGAATATAACTACTGGAGAGAATGTCTGCACGGAGTAGCGCGTCAGGGACAGGCGACCAACTTCCCGACACCGCTTTCGCTTTCCAATACATGGAACCGTGAGCTTGTATATGATGTTGCGGATATAACCTCAACAGAGGCAAGAGCGAAGAATAACCGATACAATCTTTCATATTACACTCCGACGATCAATATGGCGCGCGACCCGCGCTGGGGCAGAAATGAGGAGACCTACGGCGAGGATCCGTATCTTACGGGACAGCTCGGGGGAGAGTTCGTAAAGGGTATGCAGGGCGATGATGAAAAGTACATAAAGATCATCGCGACAATCAAGCACTTTGCGGCAAATAACAACGAAACAAACCGCCGCGGCGGCAGCTCGGTAATGAGCGAATTCAATTTCAGAAATTATTATCTGAAGGTATTTCAGAACGTAGCCGAGATTGAAATGCCGGGCTCGGTAATGTCCTCATATAACGCTACAACAATATACAGAAACGGTTCTCTTCTGTATAACTATATCCCGTCAGCGGCAAACACATATCTCTTAACCGATATTTTAAGACGCACATGGGGCTTTGACGGCTATGTTACAACCGACTGCGGAGCAGGCGAGGATATGATCTCAAATACCTCATACATGAACGGTATTCTCGGCAGCACAACCGCAGCAAGCGGAGCGTATATAGCGGCGGCGCTTAAGGCGGGTATGGATGTTGAGTGTAACCTCGGAGGCGGAAACGCGTCAACAGCAAACGGCGCAGACGCGGTGCTTGAGGGTTATATCACAGAGGAGGAGCTTGAAACAAATATTTATCATCTGTTCCTCCAGCGTTTCAGAACAGGCGAGTTTGACGAAACGTCAAGCTACCGTGATATTACATCGGCTGCAATAGAAACCGACGAAAACGTGGCAGTTGCCGAACAGGCGGCAGAGGAGTCGTGGGTGCTTCTCAAAAATGATGATAATATTCTTCCTATAAAGAACGCGGCAAATGTTGCGGTAGTAGGAAACATGGCAAATACTCTTGCCCTTGGCGACTATGCAGGCTCACCGACAAAGACTGTGAAGCCTATTGAAGGAATAAGAGCGGAGCTTGAAGGTCAGGGAACAGAGGTAAGCTATCTGGGCGAAATAACAGATGACGAAAAGCTCTTTAATGTAAAGAGCATAACCTTTGTAATGAAGGACGGCTCAAAGAAAGCGGTTGATATTTCGGCGGCTGAGAGTGTTTCGGGCATGACGCTTTCGGGCGGATCGCTGATAGACATAACGCCTAAGGCCACAGCGGTAATTAAGAACGTAAGCTTCTTAAATGTCGCATCGGTTGAGGTTGAAATGGCAACAGGCTCGCGTATCGGCGGCTCGCTTAATATCGCCTACGGACAGGGCGGACCGACCGTTGCGGCAATTAACACAACCGCAACGGCTGATACAGATACATATGTTGTATGTACAGGCGATTACACCGGAGAGGACGGCGGCTATAACGGTACTGCCGATATGTATATCTCGGCAAGCGCGGCGGTACAGGATTTCTCAGTTGCAAACTATAAGACACAGCTTGACGCGGCGGATGTAATTATAGCGTACGCCGGAACTGTTCCGAAGCAGGACGGCTTCGGTGATCAGGACGCGTCAGAATCAAAGGACAGAACATCAATCGACCTCCCGGCGCATCAGGCTCATGTTCAGGCAATCTGTAACGCGTACCCGGAAAAGACTGTTGTTGTAATGTCAACTGTTGGTCAGATTAATGTTGAGCCGTTTATGAACAGCTGTAAGGCAATCCTCTGGACCTCATATAACGGTCAGACACAGGGCACGGCGCTTGGTAAGGTCCTCACAGGGGAGGTCAATCCGTCAGGTAGACTTTCCACGACCTGGTATAAGAGCGCCGATGTAAGCAAGATGGAGCTTTCCAACAACACAACACAGACAGTCGGCAAGATAAGCGGTAAATATACAAATTATGATATTCAGGCAGACGGTACAAATCCGGGACACACATATCAGTATTACAGCAATACTCCGGTATATCCGTTCGGATATGGTCTGAGCTATACAAGCTTTGAATATTCAAACATGACAATCGACAACACTTCGGTTGATGCGAACGGTAAGGTAACAATGACCGTTGATGTAACAAATACAGGCAGCGCGGCGGGCAAGGAGGTTGTTCAGCTTTATGTTGCGCATCCGCAGGACGGCGTAAGCACAACACCAAAAAAGCAGCTCAAGGGCTTTGAAAAGGTAGAGCTTGCGGCAGGTGAAACAACGACTGTTACATTCGAGCTTGATGTGGACGACATGGCTCTTTACAGCGAAACAGCTGTTAAGAATGTTGTTCCGACAGGCACATACACAGCTTATATCGGAAAGAATGCAGACGACATATCACTTTCAAAGACCTTTGATGTAACCGGCACGCTTGACGCGTCCCTTGAAACCGTAAAGGCAATGCCGGACGGTGTGTCGCTCAACGCATACATATCAGAGGACAGAACGAAGCTTTCGCCAATAACACAGATCAATTCAAACGTATCTGCGGTTATGTATGATGAGTCTGTATATGATCTTTCAAATGCGGAGGTTAAATACGAAAGCTCGAATGAGGCAGTAGCAGTTGTAGATGCAGACGGTATTGTTACATCAGGCTGCTATGACGGTGTCGCAACTATTACCGTAAGCGTAACAATAGACGGAGTGACGGAAACAGACAGCTTCCCTGTTGTAAATAAGCTTCAGATTGCAAATGATGATATTCCGTATGTTATAGAAAAGGCGATGAGCAAGGATAATTCGCTTGTTGATGTAACACTTTCATACCGCGGCAGCGTTGCGGCAACGGATGTTACGCTCAAGGCTGAGGTGCTAAATGCTGATGAAACCGTAAAGAGCACAGCCACAGCGGCCGTAAAGGGCGCGGGAAAGTATGAGATAAACACAGGCGCTCTGGACGGCGAAACGGTAAGATATACGGTCGTTGACGGCGACGGTGTAAACCGCTCGGACAGCTTCACGGCAGTATATAACACGCCTGTACCGAGCAAGATAGTGGCATACTACCTTGACAGTACGGACTATGATTATACAGTCCTCACAGGCGGAACGGATAAGGAAGCTTATGCCGCAACAGTAAACGGTCTTTCGGGTTACGGCTCATGGACTAACTCAACAGCATCAAAGGCTGACTATACATATGTAGATATAAATGATAACGAGTACAATTACAGCTTTACGCACTCATGGGCGGCAGGCTCGGGAAGCACAACAAACCGTTGTCTGTACTTCACACCTATTGCTCCGTGTAAGGTAACAGCGGTATTCTACGGAAGTGAAGCTGCAAGAAGCATGACAATCAAGCAGGGCAGCAAGCAGGTTGTCCAGGAGGGCGTAGGCGCGGCTGTGGATGTAAGCCTTGAGGTAACAGACACAACAACTCCTGTTTACGTTTACGGCGGAAGCAGCACGAAATATCTCTATGCAATCATAGTTGAATATTACGGTCTGGGCGGACAGGAAGAAACAACTCCGGCGCCGACCGAGAAAGCAACTCCGGCGCCGGGCTCAGAGATAACGGATACATACAAGATACAGGCAGGCGAATACAAGGCCGGCGACACATTATATGACGGTGAATTTAAGCTCCGGGTTACAAATGACATTACCGCTTCGGCAAACACAACCGAAGGCTTTACAGCGGGACTTACGTTCCGCACACAGCTTGGAAGCGACATAAAGGAAAATGTAAGCGATATTGTTTCGTATTTTGCCGATGCCGGATTAAACGGAACAACAGCATGCACAAGCTTCATTTTCACGCCAAAGCATGACGGTACTGCAAGCATTTACATTAACGGTATTTCCGGAGACAGAAGTCTAAACATCTGGGACAATACAGCTAATGAGGCAGTTACAGTGCCTGTTTCAAATTCCGTATTCCCTGCGGAATTTACGGTTAAAGCGGAGCATGAATACATCGTTTACGGAAGAAAGTGGACCTCCACAGCGTTAGGCGTGTCGCTTACGTATGCGACGGAGGAGGAGAATCCGCCGGCAACAACACCGCCGACAGAACCGGAACCTCCGACAACAACACTGCCGATAGTGCCTGATCCGTCAGAGACAAGGGTTACGGTAACCTATAACGCGGACAGCAGGGTTCTCAGTCTTAAAGCAAGCGCGCCGGAGCTTATAAAGGCGGCAGTTGTAAAGGCATCATATGACAACGGTGTTCTTACAGGCGTTCAGATATACGATCCGGAGTTCGGTTTGGGTACCAGAGAAGCGGGAATCTCAGACTTTGAGCTTGCTCCGGGCGACAAGGTATTCGTATGGGATTCCGTTGAAACAATGAGACAGTATTCGGATGTATTTGAGCTTGCGGCAGACGAAGCAGGTGTTGCGGCTGAGGATGAGGAATTAGAAATTCAGACTGTAAGCTGGGAGGGCGATAATAATATCGTCCTCACCGGAAATGA
>JBJEFT010000385.1:0-4912 GCA_051874315.1 Candidatus Ornithomonoglobus sp. | reverse complement strand
AGACCCTTTGCGCCCATAAGCGCCGCCGCTTCCTCCTCGTCGGTACCCTGAGCCTCCAGAACAGGTATAAGCTCTCTTGAGATAAACGGGAACGTTACAAACATCGTTGCAAGCACAATTCCCGGGACTGCGAATACTATCTTTATCCCCCACTGCTGCAGATACGGGTATAATATACTCTGTCTGCCGAAGGTCAGAATAAACACAAGACCGGCTATGATTGGCGATACTGTTACGGGAATATCTATAAAGGTGGTAAGCACCTTTTTTCCTCTGAAATGGAACTTTGTTATCGCCCATGCGGCAAAAAGACCGAATATCGTATTTATGACAAGCGCGATCACTGTTGCTTCTATTGTAAGCTTTATCGCGCTGATCGTATATTCGTCGGTCACTGCCGCCTTATATGTATCCCAGCCCTGCTTCAAAGCCTCCGTGATTACCGTATATAAAGGGAGCACAAGGAACAGAAAAACAAACACAACGCTTATTCCAATTAATATCCATTTTACGACTCCGCCGTCCGATTTTTTATCCTGCATATTACGAGCCTCCCTTTATGATCTTTGTATTTCTCGCCTGGACCACATTTACTAAGAACAAAATAGCGAATGCGAACAGCAGCATCACAAGCGCGATCGCGGTCGCGCTGGCATAGTCATACTCCTGAAGCTCCGACATGATTATAAGCGGAGTTATCTCCGTTTTATACGGCATATTTCCGGCAATGAAAACCACGCTGCCGTATTCGCCTATACATCTGCCCAGAGCAAGACCGAAGCCTGTGAGCACCGCCGGAAGAATTTCGGGAAGTATTATCTTTCGGAAAATCGTTGCCCTGCTTGCTCCCAGCGCGCCTGCCGCTTCCTCATATGACGGATCGAGCTTTTCAAGCACCGGCTGAACCGTGCGCACTACAAACGGAATACCTATAAATATGAGCGCGAGCGTAATTCCGATACGGGTATACGCTATTTTGATTCCGAATTTCGCAAAAAAACCGCCGATAAGTCCTGTATCGGTCGTAAGCGCCGTAAGGGATATACCGGCAACCGCCGTAGGAAGCGCGAACGGAAGCTCTATCATTCCGTCCAGCAGTCTTTTAAACGGGAACTTGTATCTTACAAGCACCCATGCAAGGATAACTCCCATAACGGCGTTTATAACCGATGCGATAAACGCCGTCAGGAAGCTGACCTTAAAGCTTGCCAGCACGCGCGGACGGGTTATAGTTTTAATTACCTCTCCGAAATCCATCTGCGCCGTAAATATTACCAGTGCCGCAAGCGGTATAAGAACCACGATACTGAGTATGGTGAGCGTTACTCCCATACTCAGTCCGAAGCCCGGAATTACTCTTTTTGTCTTATTTCTCTTCATAAAGCTCATCGAATATGCCGCCGTCAGCAAAATGTGTTGCCTGCGCTTCATCCCAGCCGCCGAAATCGTCTATTGTTACAAGATTTATATCAAGATCGAATACATCCGCGTATTCCTGAAGAATCTCCTCGTTTGACGGACGGTAGAAGTTGTCGCCTGCGATTCTCTGCGCCTCATCCGAATACAGATACTGTAAATACTCGGTAGCAACCTCTCTTGTTCCTCTGTTGTCAACAACCTCGTCAACAACCGCAACTGAAGGCTGAGCAAGAATGCTTATGCTCGGTGTGATGATCTCATAGTCATCCGGATAATCCTGAACCGACAGATACGCTTCGTTCTCCCATGCGATAAGTACATCACCCTGACCGTTCTCTACAAAGCTTGTTGTCGCGCCTCTTGCGCCTGAGTCAAGAACAAGCACGTTCTCGTAAAGCTTCTTTATAAATGCCTTGATCTGGGCCTCATCGCCGTTATAAAGCTTATCTGCATATGCCCATGCCGCAAGATAATTCCATCTTGCGCCGCCCGAGGTCTTGGGGTTCGGTGTGATTACGCCTACGCCGTCCTGAACAAGGTCATCCCAGTCCTGGATATTCTTCGGGTTGCCCTTTCTTACAAGGAATACGATAGTTGATGTATACGGGGCGCTGTCCTTGTCAAACTCATCTACCCAGCCCGGCTCTATAAGACCGGCATCCTGAACAGCCTTAACGTCATATTCGAGCGCCAGTGTTACAACGTCCGCCTCAAGTCCGTTTGCAACCTCGAGAGCCTGTGAGCCGGAGCCGCCGTGTGACTGTGTAACCTCAACGTCCTGACCAGTCTTATCCTTCCAATATGCACCGAATGCTTCATTATACTGCGCGTAAAGCTCACGGGTCGGGTCATATGACACATTTGTCAATGTAACAGTCTCCGCCGCCGTATCTTCAGACGCTGTTTCCTTGCCTGCGCCGCAGCCTGCAAGAGCGGTTACCGCCAATACCGATGCCAATGCTATGCCTAATAATCTCTTTTTCATAATACATACCTCTTTTCCGAGTATTTCATACTTAATCTATATGAATACTCTGTTTTTTGATAGTACATATTATACGCATTTCACATTCTTTTGTCAATAGAGAAATATATGAAAATTTTTTAAACTTTTTCACATAAAAGCAAAAAACGGACCCCAAGGGGCAAATCCCCCTCAGAGTCCGCTCATTTCGCTTTGATTCAAATCAGAATGTTGTCCATACCATTGCTTCAATTCTGTCCGTTTCGGGGTTGAAATCCGCCGGTAAGGTCATATCTGCTGCAAGCTCGTTTGAGCCTATATTCAGACGGTCACCGAAGGTGTTTATAAGCCCGACCGCCTTCAGCACGCCGTCATTTCCCTTGACGGTGATTATAAATACAACATCATCGTTATAGTAGAAATTCTTATCCACATACACCTTTGTAACCGCTGTTCCCGCCTCGTTTATACCGAGATTTGTAACGGAGAATATCTCGCTTACCTGAACGGTTATGGCTGCCGATGACTTCGCCGCCTCCGATGATTTTGCTTCAACATATATCGTCTGCGCCGGAGCCGTTGCGTCAACCGTTACAAGACCGGCCGCATCAACGGTTATTGAACCGTCAATAATCGGAAGCTTTCCGGCATCAAGAACCGTCCATGTGAGTCCCGAAGCGTTCTTTAGCGGAAGTCCGCTTCTTGTGGCAGTCGCCGTAAACTGCGCCGTATCGCCCGCAAACATATACTGTCCCGGCGCCGTGACCGTTACGTCATCGGCGATCGGAGCTGAAAGCTTTACATTATCAACATATGTGCCGGCCTCGATCTGGAGCATACCGTACTCCGCCCCGTTTCGTCTGCTTATGCCAAGCGCAGTCTGCTTTTCGCCGAGAGTGCCGTCAGCGTTGATAGGATAAATATTGCATGAGGCGTCCTCATTTGCTGATGAATACAGCACCTCAAAATGATACCATGTGTCGGTGTCGGCCGACATGATCATGTCATAATTGCTGCTGCTTGTCTGGAGCGCGATCTGTCCGTTATGGTATCTGAAGCAGCTTTCGGTCTTGCCCGCGTCACGTCTCATGAGCGTGAAGCCGGAGCCTTCGCCGCCGAACCTGACATCAAGCTCCGTAAAAACATAGTCTGTCTGGTTTGCTCCGAGAGTTATAAGATGCAGCGCGCTGCCCGAATAATATGCGGTTGAGCCGTCCCATGAATCAACCCTTTCCATTCCGTCAAACGCGGTTTCGCACGCTGTTGATGCGAGAACAGTTTCCTCCTGCGAGGCGGAAAGCTCAATATCTACCTTCTTTGAGCCGTAAACATTGCCGCTCGGACTTGCTGCCCGCAGATAAATTGTCTGCGGAAGAACGCCGTCTCCTACAGTTAGTATACCGTTTTCAGCCTTTATTGCAGCATTGTTATTAGGCTTTAAGTCCTCACAGTTATATATGCTCCATACAATATCGCTGTCCGTTACAGTGCCGGTAACGTCCGCGCCGCCCTTTGACGCTGTAAAGCTGTAGGCTGTTTCGGTTCCTGCCTTTACCGTATCGTCACCGATTATTGTGATCTCGTCATACTTTTCACTGTCCGTATCAACAGCGTTTATTGTGATCTGCTTTGAGCCGTAAAGCTCCCTGCCGCCGAATTCAGCCGCTGCCCTTACGGTAACGACCTGTGACGGTGATGATATTGAAGCGCTTAACACGCCCTCCTCAGTAACGGTAACGCTGCCGTCTGTGATCTCCTCGCTGTCATCCGCGTCATATACCGACCATGTAACGGCATATTTCGTTACAGTCATATCGAGCCTTGACATGGAGTAGTCCAGCGCGTCTGTCTGACCCGCGTTTACCGTATCCTCTGCCGCCGTAACCGTAATTGTATCGGGATATTCCGAGATCAGCGTCAGATTATCTATACTGACATTATTCGCTCTCAGGCAGTTCGGATTTCCGTTCCCCGCTCCCGCATAGAACTGACGGAGGTTAAGTCCTTCAAGCTCATTTACAAGTGTTTTTTCTCCGTCCTCATACGAATATACTCTCATAACCGCCGCCGCGTCTGTCACAACCATTTTGCCCTCAATTTCAGCCGTATACCATACATCGGGAGAAATTGAAGCTACAGTCTGATAAGATGTGCTGCCGGTCTGTGTCCTCAGAACGCCGCCCTCATATGAAAATATCGGTCCGTACTTATCGGCATCTCCGCTGCTCTTCTTTTTATCTATCTGAATAATTCCCGGAACGCTCCCGTCCTCCGCGCTGTCAAAGCGGAAGTCAAAGGACAGGAAAAATTCGTTTGTCAATATCGTGCTGTCGTCAAGCTCAATAAGCCGCTCCGAATCCGTTACCTGCTTTGCCGGTGAGCCGTCAATTTCATTTGTTACCGCGCCGTCATCATATGTATAATTAAGCTGCTCATAGTCATAGTCCGCCGGAGCATAGTCCGCGAAAACCGGTACAGCCGAGGAGGCTGCAAGTATTGATATTGAAAGAATTGATGATATTATTTTTT
>JBJEFT010000384.1:0-4926 GCA_051874315.1 Candidatus Ornithomonoglobus sp. | reverse complement strand
ATAAAAAAAATAAAATCAAATCTAAAACAAAAATAAAAGAACCAGAAATTTATCCGTATTCTGCAAGCGAGGCACTCAAAGGCAGGATGGAGGGAGACGAAGATTTAATTAAAAAAAGTGGATTCAAAGAATTTGAAAAGGGCTTTTGCAATCTTATTAATTTGGTAAGAGCAAACGATAATAGAAAGTAGCGAGAGGGATAAAAGCATGATTACTACAATGCAGACAAAATTTGAAAAAGCATATAAAATTATTAAAAGCAGGGCAAACAGTAACTCGTTTATACAAGCGCTGAGCGGTATGGCGGGTTTCCCGACGACCTTGGCGGTTGACGGCATGGTAATCTTTACTCACTATGGACCTATGCTCAATGAAATTCGCAGTATTTACGGACAGGAACCGCTTGACAAATCAGCGACTGCACCGATGCTTTGCAGTTTGAGTAAGGAAATACTTGTTGACATGACTGTGGACAAAATTCTGGGGCAAATTCCGGTTGCGGGGATTTATTTTAACGCTATATGCGCCAAAACGCTTACATGGCGGCTCGGAATTCTTTGTACGCTGATATCAAGCCGCGGGGTTGAGTTTAGCTATGCAAATCTTAAGGATGAAATAGGCGCGGTGCGCTCTCTGACATCACAATCCGATATGCTTCATTTTGTCACGCCGTCATATGAGGATTTCAGGGCGTTTGTTGTGTAAATAATATACGGTTTGAAATGATAAGGCATTTAATTTGCTTGATGTTCTATTATATATAGCGAAAGAGGTATAGAAATGTTAAAAATAATAAAAAATCTCGTATCGGTATTTACAGCGTCTGTTATGATCCTGTCTTCGTTTTCGTCAGTATATGCCTTAGATGATGATAATTCTTCCGATATAATTATTTCAGGTAATTTTTGGGAAGTAACTCCATTTACGCTTTATGCTAACGGAGATCTTGTTTTATCCGGAACCGGAAAGATACCGGGGCGGAATACAGCTATAGACCGTCCGGTTATAAATCCTGATGAGACGCCCGCTCCGGAGCCTATAACATCCTGGGATGGATATGAGGAGAATATTAAACGCGTTATTATAGAAGAGGGAATCACAGATATTGGTTACGCGGTATTCGAAAATCTGCCGAATCTGACTTCCGTGCAGCTGCCGGAATCGCTTGAAAGTATTGATTTCAGAGCGTTCGCCGATGATACAGCTCTTGCGAGCATCAAAATCCCGAAAAAAGTAAGGTACATTTGGGACGATACGTTCAGCAATTGTATTTCGCTGGAGGATATAACGATATCGTCGGAAACAACGGAAATTATGTGGTACGCGTTTGACAGCTGTTCGGAGAACCTTGTTCTGAAAAGCTATCGCAATTCATTGGCGCGGCAATACGCGGATGTGTGGGAAATAAAATTTGAGGCGATAGATACCGCGGCGCCGATTGCCTCCGTAAAGGAATGTAATTTTGCAGAACCGTTTGACGTCGCACTAAGCTGCGATACCCCGGGAGCGGTGATTTACTATACCGTTGACGGAAGCGAACCTGATTACAACAGTACGGTGTACGCCGCACCGATAAGAATAGCGGATAAGACGACGGTAATAAAAGCTTTTGCCGACGCCGAGGAGCATTTGCGCAGCAAGACCGTAAGCTTTGCTTATATATATGCAGAGCCGGATTTGCGTGTTCCGACAGTGGAAACAAAAGAGGCTTCGGATATCACATACAAATCAGCCGTTCTGTGCGGTGCGGTTAATGACATCGGAAGCTCCGAGGTGACGCAGCGAAGCTTTACATATTGGGAACAGTACAATGCTGCTGTAAAATACACGGTTGCGGCGGATAATGATTTCACAGCGCAAATAAATAATCTTTCTCCGGACTGCGAATATTATTACTACGCGTCCGCCGCAAATGCGGCAGGAGGAGCGGACGGAGAAATTCTTTTATTTAAAACGGACGCCGAGAAAAAGCCTAACTCAATTTCGGTATCTCCGCTTTGCCTTGATTTGAAGATAGGCGAGCAATACCAAATATTAGCTGAGGTTTTGCCGGTGAACGCGGACAACAGAAGTGTTATATGGTCATCCTCGGATAAGGCGACAGCGGAGGTGGATAATAACGGAAAAGTTACCGCGCTGAAGGAGGGAACGGTGGTTATTACCGCAACGACCGAAGTAAACCGCCTTAAGGCATATTGTACGGTTAATGTGTATTCAAAAGAGGATGAAGTAATAACGGACTTTTCGGAATGGAATATGGCGACAAATACAAGCGATTTCGCTTCAGACGGATTAGACGTGAATACGGTTATCCACGGCGGCAACTATAAGTGGGCGACGGCATATCTGGCAAGATGGGACGGAGCGGTTAAGGAGGAGAACGACCCTTATCGGGAATACAGTGAAGGCGCTGATGGGTCGTCAATGTATGAAGAAATCGACGCGGATTATCATGTAAATGATGTGATCTGGATTCCGCCAAAGAAAGAAGGCTCGCTTGATTACAACGATATAAAGAAAGCGCTTATGAAATACGGCGCCGTCTATACGTCCTATAGAAGCGTGTCGGAGTGCTATGGCGCAAAACGGGTGAACCACTACTATGACGGAGATGAAATAACAAATCATGCCGTTGCGATAGTGGGCTGGGATGATAATTATCCGGCTTCAAATTTTGTTAATACTCCGCCGGGAAACGGAGCGTTTATATGCAAAAACAGTTGGGGTGAGGATTTCGGTGCGGACGGATATTTTTATATATCATATTATGACACAAAGTTAAACAGCGTCGGCAGCGCGGTATTTTTAGCCGCCGGAGCTGAAGAGGAGTATAATAAAATATATCAATATGACCCGTTGGGGATAACTTGTATTGCGCCGCAGCGTTACGGAGCCAATGTCTTTCCTGAAAACGGGAAAACGATGACAAAGGATGAAACGCTGAAAGCGGTATCTTTTTATACTTATCATCAGAACACACAATATGAGATATATGTTATTGCGGATTATCAAAGCGAACAGTCGCTTTCCTGTTTGGGAGAGCCTGTTATTTCAGGTATGATGGAGGATATGGGTTATCATACTGTTAACCTGAAAAACGATATTGCGTTGAAACAGGGCACGAGATTTGCGGTTGCGGTAAAGCTGTATACTCCCGGCGAAACATGTCATATCTGCTGTGAACACCCTAATGAATATAGGTCAAAGGCATCAGCCGGAAAGGACGAAAGCTATTTAAGCCACGACGGTATTAATTGGATTGACGCTACAACCATAGTAGACAATATGAACGTGTGTTTAAAAGCGTTTACGGATACCGGAGAAGATAATGTATATTATCAAGGCACAGAAATTTCCTCATGCGCGGCAGACGAATACGACTCATTCAATATGCCGGAATACAGCTTGTTATCAGAGGATGAGGATATTCCTATAATGGGCGTAATGCCGGATACGCTTGATATAGAGCCGGCAGCCGCGTCGTTGTACGACGGAGCGATATTTCCGGAAAAGTATGATTTGAGAGACAACAAATGCGTAACACCGATAAGGGATCAAGGCAGGTGGGGAACCTGCTGGGCGCACGCCGTGTACGCATCGCTTGAAAGCTGTATTTTAAAAAAGATGTATTCCGACAATGCGGCATCGTCAGAGGACGAAATCAAGCTTGACAAGGACAATCTTTCCGTTGCGTTAAATTCGGAGACATATTTAAATGTAATGAAAAATTCCTATGAAGCAAATAGGTGGATAAGCAGTGACGAAACAGTCGCCGTGGTAGACACCAACGGAAAGGTTACGGCTGTCGGAATAGGAGAAGCCGTGATTACGGCGGAAACCTCGGATGGAAAAGCCGCAGCCTGTCAGGTCAGAGTAAGCGAGGGAAGCACGGTTGAAAAAATAGAGCTGTCAAGCAGTGCTTTGAAAAAATCCGTCGGGGATATATTCCTCCTGGATTATGATATTTACCCCTCCAACGCCTCCGATATGGGAGTTACATGGGAAAGCGACAATCCTGCGGTTGCGGAGGTTAACGAAAACGGAAAAGTTACGGCTGTTTCGGACGGAAGCGCTGTCATCACGGTAAAAACCGATGACGGAAACAAGACGGATCAGATTTTTATAATGGTCGGAAATAATATGACTGTAAATATTAACGACGTAAGAGTTGAATTTTCCGAGTCCGAAGGCGGAATGACAGGAAGCGTTTATGCGGATATTGAACAGACAGAGGATGTGAACCGCGAGTTATCTGTAATACTTGCGGTATATGATGAGCATGGCGTGTTGAGGGAGGTAAGGAATAATCAGATAACAGAATCAAACACTGTGTCATTTGACGGCTTGTTTGTTGACAATACAAGCGGAGGACACGTCAAAGTATTCGTGTGGGACGGCATTGACGGAATGTACCCGCAAGCAGCGGCTTTTTACGAAGCATATTAGGGTATGTGCGGGGAGAATATAATTATGAAAATCTTGTTTGTATGCGAGTGCAACATATGCCGCAGTCCGATGGCTGAGTTTATTTTTAAGGATATGACGCGCGGTATGGCGGATATACAAATTGCGTCAGCCGCAGTTTCGGGCGAGAGAGCAGGTTCGCCCGTATATCCTCCCGCGCGGGAATGTCTGAAAAAACACGGAATACCGTTTGAGGACAGGCGGGCAGTGAAATTTCAGCTTAAAGATTATTTTGAGTACGACTATATCATCACTATGGACGAATGGAACAAGTATAATCTGAGGGGCTTATGCGATAAAGACCTGCAGCGTAAAATTTTTAAACTGCTCGAATTTTCGGATAGAAATACCGAGGGGATGTCCCGCGACAACGCGGCAATTCACACGGATATATTAGATCCGCACATGAGAGGAAACTTTGAACGCGCATACATAGAAATACGCGAGGGGTGTATAGGGCTA
>JBJEFT010000383.1:0-20806 GCA_051874315.1 Candidatus Ornithomonoglobus sp. | reverse complement strand
TTAATACCGATACCAAAAGACGGGAGATGTTTTTGACGCATCTCCCGTTTAATTTGTGTGTCGGGCATGGCACATATCTTGCTGGTGAAAGTCCTGTCACAGATTGATGTTTCCCATAATGTCAGTTGTGTTGGTGAATGCTTACTTACACATATTCTTTGATAAGTTTTTTGTCATTATCATTGTCAAAAAACTCCTTGTTAAAAATTATTTCTAATGTGTAACTTTTGAATAATAGTTGAGGATAGTAACCATTCAGAATTATCAACTATTTAAGAGTAGTATTATAAAAAAGTACAAAATATGTTATAATTATATAATAATGAGCACTCAATTGAATAATATATCTGGCGCAAGATATATATTTATGATTTTATTTATCCATAAAACATACTTAGTTTAATAATTTGCTTTTAAGGAACAATGATGTATAATATTATAAATAGAATTTATAAACAGAGGTGTGCATATGGAAAAATATTTGAATGAGACATTGTCTATAGAGGAACGTGTTGAGGATTTATTATCCAAGCTGACAATAGAAGAAAAGGCAGAACAAATGATTCACGGCGCAAAGGGTGTTGAACGGCTGGGGATTCATCCGTATAACTGGTGGAATGAAACGCTGCACGGTGTTGCAAGAGCCGGTACTGCTACTGTATTCCCACAGTGTATTGGTCTGGGAGCTACGTTTAATACAGAACTTGTGCATGAAATTGCTGATATTTGCTCGACTGAAGGCAGAGCGAAAAATAAGGAAAGCGACAAGCACGGCGATTATGATATTTATAAGGGTCTTACATACTGGACTCCGAATGTGAATATATTCCGCGATCCACGATGGGGAAGGGGACATGAAACCTACGGTGAAGATCCGTATCTGACAACGCAGATGGGGCTGGCATTCACAGACGGTCTTCAGGGACATGGGAAGCACTTGAAATCTGCTGCCTGCGCAAAGCACTTTGCAGTACACAGCGGACCGGAGGAACTGCGGCATGAATTTGATGCGGCAGTAAGCAAAAAGGATTTGCGGGAAACATATCTTCCTGCTTTTGAAGCATTGGTAAGGGAAGGTAATGTTGAGGCGGTAATGGGCGCGTATAACAGAACTAACGGTGAACCGTGCTGCGGAAGTAAAACATTGCTCAATGATATTCTGCGTGATGAATGGGGCTTCAAAGGACATGTTGTATCGGATTGCTGGGCAATCAGAGATTTTCATGAGCACCACATGGTGACAAAGACGCCGGAGGAATCGGCAGCGCTTGCTCTTAAAAACGGCTGTGATCTGAACTGCGGCTGTACCTATGAGCATTTGCTTAAAGCTTACAGAAAGGGCATGGTTACGGAGGAGGACATAAACACGGCAATGCGCCGTTTGCTCACAACATGGTTTAAGCTTGGTATGTTTGACCATGAAACAGAGTATGATAATATTCCGTATAGTGTTGTGGCATGTAAAGCGCACAGAGAAAAGGCGGTTGAAGCGGCAAGACAGAGCATGGTTCTGCTTAAAAATAACGGAATACTGCCGCTTGATAACACAATTAAAACTATCGGCGTAATCGGACCGAACGCGGACAGCCGTGAGGCGCTTCTGGGTAATTATACGGGTATACCTAAGAAATTTGTAACAGTTCTTGAAGGTATAGAGAATGAAGCGGATAAGCGTGGGATTGAAGTAATGTATTCTGTCGGTTCACATTTGTGGAAGTCAAGAACGTCTGTTCTGGCGCAGGAGCATGATTTTGACAGCGAAGCAATGGCTGTAGCGGAGCACAGTGATGTGGTTGTTATGTGCCTGGGGCTGGATGCTACTATAGAAGGTGAGCAGGGGGATGCGGGTAACGAATTTGGTTCGGGTGATAAGCATGATTTACAGTATCCCGCAATTCAAAGGCATCTGCTTGAAAAAGTGCTCGAAACAGGAACCCCGGTAATACTTGTGTCCATGACAGGGAGCGCAATGGATATGCGCATTGCGGACGAGAAGTGCGCTGCTATAGTACAGGCATGGTATCCGGGCGGTGAGGGCGGAACAGCGGTTGCAGAGCTGCTGTTCGGTATGTATTCCCCGTCGGGAAAGTTGCCGGTTACATTCTACCGTTTATCCGAGGATTTGCCGGCGTTTACAGATTATGCAATGAAGAACCGCACCTACCGTTATTTTGAAGGTACACCGCTGTATCCGTTCGGTTACGGTTTGTCTTATACAGCCTTTGAATACGGGGGCGGTGGTAGCCTTGATATAGCAGATGAAATTAAGGTTGCGGTAAAGATAAAAAATACCGGTACAATGGCAGGACTTGAGAAGGTTCAGCTGTATGCGGAGCCGGTGGATTGCGAATTTACAGTGCCCAGATACGAATTAAGAGCATATGAGCCTGTATATCTTGAGCCGGGTGAGGAAAAAGAAGTTATCCTCACGGTACGGAAAAAGGATTTAATGCTTGTAAACGATAACGGTGAAAAAATCGAACATAAAAACGGATTTACATTCTATGTGAGCGGCGGTCAGCCTGATTCGCGTACATATGAGCTGACAGGCATAAAGCCGATAGTATTTAATGTAAAAGGATCGGAGGTATGATTTTATGAAAAAGAGAATAACTGGAGCAAATCCGTATTTACCGTTATGGGAGCATATTCCTGACGGAGAACCTAAATGCTTTACATACAAGGGAGAAACAAGAGTGTACATTTACGGCTCGCATGATACGCTGAGAACGGAATACTGCGGAACGGATTATACAGTGTGGTCGGCGCCGGCTGACGATCTGACAGACTGGCGGTGCGATGGGATATGTTATACCGCGCCTGACGGGGAACCGCTTTATGCGCCTGATGTGGTGGAGAAGGACGGTATATATTATATGTATATTGCAGAGGATCGCGGCAGCAGAATTGTGGTTGCATCATCGGACAATCCGGCGGGACCGTTTGTAAATCCAAAACCTACGGAGCTGGGGTTTGATCCCGGTATTCTTGTGGATGATGACGGGCATGTATATGCGTATTGGGGCTCCTGTGAGTGCAATGCGGCGGAACTGAATGACGATATGGCAACGATAAAGAAGGAAACGCTGATAAAACATATCATTGGACATACCGTACCGCTTGATTTTATTAAAACTCCGGATTATGAACATATTGATCAGGAATTCTGCTTTTTTGAAGCTTCATCTTTGCGTAAGGTAAACGGAAAATATGTGTTTATTTACAGTCCGCGCATTACGGAGGCTAAGCCGGAGCTTGGTCTTGCAAAAAACACAAACAGTTATCTGGACTATGCCTACAGCGACTCGCCGCTCGGCCCATGGAAGCGAGGCGGAACGATAAGCTATTGTTGCGGCGGCGTTTATGAGAAAGAGGACGGCACTTTGGACAGAGCGTATTATCACTGTAATAATCATGGCAGCATTGTCAACGCAAACGGTCAGTGGTATGTGTTCGGTCACAGGAAAAACGGAACTGATGAGTATTCAAGGCAGGGCATTCTGGAGCCTATTGACACGGCTGTCGGTAAGGACGGAAGGGTTTATCTCGGACAGATAGAATATGACGAAGCCGGCGAGCCGGTAAGCTGCAAGGCACCGGAAATGACCTCACAGGGCGCATATGTAAACGGTATCGACGCATACGGGGTTTTATCGGCAGGATATACCTGCTATATAACACCGGCTGAGAATGGTGAAAGGGCATATGTAAAGCCTGTGTATGAAGGATACAGTGCGCCTCTGGTGAATATCAAAAACGGAACTGTTATCGGCTTTAAGTATATGCAGTTCGGTGATGTGTCACCTGAATCGGTTACTGTAAATACAAAGGATATGCTCCCGGACGGCAGGATTATTGTTACTGCCGACAAGCCGGAGGGACAGACAATAGCGGTATTGTCGGGTGGTAACGATACCGTAAAGCTGATTTCGGAAATTATCGGAAAGCATGCGGTGTATTTCAGATTTGAGACGGAAACGGATAAGAATATCTGTGAGTTTGACAGCTTCACATTTAACGAGTGTAAAAAATGAGTATTAAAGAAATAAAAATCAGCGTGAATCCAGACGATTGTGTACCGGAATTCAGAAACAATGTCGATTTCTGTGTAGGCACCGGCAGAATGGGACTTGCGCTACATAAGGAATATATGGAGCAGCTTGAATTTGTGCAGAAGGAAATCGGCTTCAGGCATATACGCGGACATGGCCTGTTTTGTGATGATATGGCAATTTATCAGGAATATCGGGATGAAAACGGCAAAACCTGTGTGGAATATAATTATACATATCTTGACAGGGTGTTTGACAGCTATATGGCTATGAATATCAAGCCCTTCATTGAATTGGGCTTTATGCCGTCAAAGCTGGCGTCGGGAGAACAGACTGTATTTTACTGGCATGGGAATGTTACACCGCCGAAAAGCTATGACGTATGGTGCAATATGGTGACTGCACTTTTAACGCATCTCATCGTGCGATACGGCCGCGATGAGGTTGTTGCATGGCCGGTTGAGGTATGGAATGAGCCGAACCTGACAGGGTTCTGGAAGGATGCGGATATGAGGGAATATTTCAGACTGTTCCAAAAGACATTTTATGCCGTAAAGTCTGTGGATGAACGGTTCCGCGTCGGCGGTCCCGCGGTATGCGGCGGTACGGATGAGGTCTGGATACGGGCATTTTTGGGGTTCTGTCATGAAAATAAACTCCCAGTGGATTTTGTGACACGTCATCACTATACCTGTGAGATTGCAGAGGAAGATGGACATTACACATATCCAGCGCTTTCCGAACCGCAGAAGGGGTATGAAAATCTTCTGACAACGCGTGAGATTATTGACAGCTTTGACGAATACAAAGGGCTGGAAATTCATATCACGGAATTCAATACAAGCTGGGATCCGAAAAATGTTATACACGATACCAATAAAAATGCCGCTTATCTTGCCCATCAGCTATCCTGGCTCGGAGACAGAAATGAATCATATTCATACTGGACCTTCGGAGATGTATTCGAGGAGCAGGGTGTACCGTTTTCGGAATTTTACGGAGGGTTTGGATTGGTTGCAAACGGATGTATTCCTAAGCCGACATTCTGGACATTCAGGTTCTACAAGAATCTCAAGCAGTCCGGCAGCAACTGCGTATACCGTTCGGACAGCGCGGTAATTCTTAGAAAAACAGGCGGCGGATTTTGCGGGATTCTGTGGAACATGAGCACGGAAAGAACAGGAACTGAAAATATGTTTGAAATATCGCTTCCGGCAGAAACGGGAGGATATTGCCTGATTACGCAGACAGTGGATGAAGAATGCTGCAATCCGTTGAAACTGTGGCATGATATGGGCGAGACGAAAACACCGACAAAGGAGCAAAAGGAGCTCTTGCGGCGTGCTGCTCAACCGCTGATCCGCTCCGAAAGCGCGGAGGCGGAGGCAGGCTCAGTGAAGCTTAACCTGACGGTTTCAGAATATGGCGTAGTTTATTTTGAACTGATTCCGGTAATATGCGAAAACGACAGAGGCTATGATTACATAAAAGCAACGGAGAAATGAATTATGGCGGAGATAATTAAAAATAAGAATTGTACTGCTCCTGCGGGAGACAGCGGACTGCCCGGCGGTTTGGGAGAGTATTTTCCCAATGACCTTGATTTATCGTATATTTCTATTTTTGAAAATGACGGTATTGAAAAGGTGGTACGCGACAGTGTTATCGGCGGAAAAAGAAGCTCCATGTTTAATGACGGCTGGCGGTTTTACAAAACGCAGGATATAAGCTCGGACTGTTCCACATATGACTATGATGACAGCGCATGGAGCAGAGTGACGCTGCCGCATGATTTTCAGGTTCTCCAAAAGGGGAACATGGGCGGCAGATATGCAATGCTGCGGGATATAAAAGGCTGGTACAGAAAGAGCTTTACCTTGCCGGAGAAATTGAGCGGTAAGCGTATAAGCATACGGTTTGACGGCATTTATCAGGCATCGGAAATTTTTATTAACGGTCACGCTCTGCCTGAATATGGTGAAGAAAATTCCCCATACTCCGGCACGCATTATTATGGCTATAAAACCTTTGAAGTGGATTTGTCGGATTATGTTCATTTCGGCAGAACTCCGAATGTGATTGCGGTTTCAGTGAAGGATCAGCATACCAATTCGCGCTGGTATACCGGCGCGGGAATTAACAGAAACGTATGGCTAACGGTAAGCGGGAGGGTTCATATTCCTCTCGGCGGCACATATGTGAGCTACAGCCTGAACAAGGATTATTCAAGAGCGGAGGTTAAGGCGGTAACTGAGCTGCGCAATCGATCAGGGAAAAAGGCAGCGGTTACAGTTAAGCAGAAGCTGTTTCTGAACGGTGAAATGCAGAAGGTCATGATCGAGAGTGTTTTTGCCGATATGCAGATTGGTGAAGAAGCAAGGGTTGAGCATAGCTTTACGATTGACAACCCTGTTTTATGGGGTATCAGTGATGATGAAGCCGGAAGTCTCTATTCGCTTCGTACGGAGATCTTTTTGGGCGGAGAGATAACCGACACCTACATTTCGGAATTCGGCATCCGCGATATAGAATGGAAAAAGGACAGAGGAGTATATCTGAACGGAGAACGAATTAAATTACAGGGTGTGTGTGAGCATGAAAATCTCGGCTCGCTCGGCTCGGCGAATAATGCTGCGGCATTGGAAAGACAGATTGTCATTCTGAAGAAGATGGGTGTCAATGCAATCCGTACAGCGCACAATCCATGTACACCGGAGCTGATTACAATCTGTAACCGGCTTGGAATGCTTGTTCTTGAGGAGGCGTTTGATTCGTGGGATGACACGAAGGACGGTGAGTACAGCCCGGGAGGTCAGGGGATTTTCCTTGACACTTATGAGAGCGATATAAGAGCCATGGTGCGCCGTGACAGGAACGCGCCCTGTGTATTTATGTGGAGCATAGGAAATGAGATTCTTCAGACAGTATGGGGAAGCATGGAGGAGACGTGGTATAAAATCGAGAATATGCTGAATTTTATTCACGATGAGGACCCAAGAGGCAGGCGGTATGTGACGCTTGCCCAGATGCAGTGGACAACAGATTTTTCGCGCCGGGTTTCCGCAAGAATATGCGATTACTTCGGGGAAAGCTTTGGGGATTACGGAGTTATGGGCGAAAATTACCGTGAATACTATATGGACCTTACCCATAAGCAATATCCCGATTATCGCTATGTCAGCACGGAAAGCTCTTCGGCAGTGCGTTCGCGAGGGGTGTATCACGAGGGCAGATATGTTTATTCTCATGATGATTTGCAGGTATCGTGTTTGGATAACGCCGGACCGGCATATTATATCAGTGCGGAGGATTTGTATAAATTTGATACTAACCGCGGCTGGTATGCGGGTCAGTTTATCTGGACGGGTTTTGACTATATCGGCGAGCCGACCCCGTACGATACCAAAAATTCATATTTCGGAATTGTCGATACCGCGGGTCTGCCTAAGGACATCTATTATTTCTACCGCAGCGCGTGGAATAAAAAGGAGGATACCGTACACATTCTGCCGCCATGGGAGAAAAATGACGGAGACAGTATAAATGTGCGTGTTTATTCAAATGCGGAAAGGGTTGATTTATACTATGTTCCGGAGGAGGGAAGCGGATATGAACCGCAGCATCTTACTGATACCATCAGGTGGAAGGATCACTATGAGGAGGAATGGAATATATGCAGCAAGCCGGAATACAGTGAAAAGCTCCATTTCAGCTTTGATATGATTTATCACCCGGGAAGTATTTATGCCGTTGCTTCTTATGCGGACGGACATAAAAAATATACGACCGTGTCAACACCCGGCGACGCGGAGCAAATCAGTCTGCGCGCAGACCGCACAAAAATTGCGGCGGACGGCATTGATATGACGTTTATAGAAATCAACGCACGGGATAAGGACGGCAATCTGGACGCGTTTAACAGTGACAGGGTAAAGGTTGAGGTTGAGGGTGCGGCTGAGCTGGTTTCAATCGACAGCGGAAACGCGGTGGACTATGATTCATATCAGAGCCGGACACGCAGATTATTTAACGGTAAAGCTGTTGCATATTTGCGCTCTGACGGAACAAGCGGCAGGATTACAGTCAGGGTATCGGGTGTCAATACCGTTGCATCGGAGCTTACGCTTCATGCAGAGAATGTACCGTATTCTCAGAACTGTCTCGTTAAGGAAAACGCTGAAAAGGCGGACAGTATGATTGATAAGAGTATCCCGCAGGGAAAGACAATATATGCAAGAAAGCTTGAAATAATACCTGTAAACGGCGCTGCTCCGGTACTGACTGCGGAAAATCCGTCTGCCGTGTTCAATTACCGTATCCTACCGGAAAATACGAATGTCAGAGGCGGCAAGATAAAATTTTCAGCGATTGGCACCGAGGGCTATGTGCGTGTGAATAATGCTTCTGTCACGGTGGACAAAGAAAAACATAAAGTTACGGTAACCGGTCTGAAGCCCGGTATATTCCGGCTTTACGGCACATACACAAACGGCTGGAAGCAGCCTCAGCTCCTTTCAACTTACACTGTGAAAAACGAGTCGGCGGTGTCTAATGATCCGTCGCTTGCAAATGATGCGTACAAGGGAATCAATGCTGTAAAGCTTGATCCCTCCAGTAACAATCAGTCATATACGGTGGATTATGATGACGGTGTAGTAACGGGTATCTTCCGTGCAAACGACACGCTGGTTTATAAGGATGTGGAGTTCGGAACAGATTATTCAAGGAAGCTGATTTTAAATTGCGTAAATATCTCGCAGAGCACCGAGGCAAAGGTGGAGGTGTATGTGGATGGTGTTCTGAAAATAACGGCAGTGATACCGCGCAGTGAAGCGTCTGTATTTTCAAAGAATGCGCTCAGGAAGTATATTTTCCCGCTTTCGGGTATTACCGGTACGCATGACATCACCTTTAGAAATGCGGAGCAGGGACCGAGACTTTGTGTGGAGTATTTCAGGTTCACAGCTTCGTGTACGGATCCGTATGACGCATATAGTCCTATCAAGGCTGAAAGCTTTGACTATTATGCGGCGGCTGAGCATGTTCCTAAGGCGGCGGAGTATATTGATCCCTGCGGAGAGAGATACAGTATACTTGAAATTATGGATAATGCCGGCGTGTATTACAGGAATGTGGATTTCGGAGATGAGGGCGCGGATTTTATTGAAATCCGAATGAAGCTTACAGCGGATTCGGGTAATATTGCTATTACGATCGGTGATGGCAGGGAGCAGTATCCGGACTGGACGGGAATGCCGTTCTATAAGGAGGGAGAATACTCCGTATACAGGTTCA
Organism: Candidatus Ornithomonoglobus sp.; assembly: GCA_051874315.1. Taxonomy (GTDB): domain Bacteria; phylum Bacillota; class Clostridia; order UBA1381; family UBA1381; genus Ornithomonoglobus. Next base: position 11,459 of record JBJEFT010000383.1, on the reverse strand, counting down.
GATTGGATAAAACGTATACAGGTGTTCATGATATAGGATTGTTTGCATATCCGGGAGCGGCTGTATACATTGACCGGTTCCGGTTTGTAAAATCCACCTGAAAATTGCGCAATAACAGCAGAAAGAGGATTTAGTCCATAATATCTGTTAGTTTTGATGATTTACAGATTAAAAAAAGAATGATAGAATATACATATGACAATAAGAGTTATTCCCTATGGAGTATTGTCATAAAGAATTACGGCATAGGATAGTGATTCCTAATAAATATATTATAGTTTATTTAATGTTCTCTAATCCCTCTCCCTAAAATCAAGGAAAATATCCGGTGCCGGGTTTTCCGCAAAGAACAAAGACCGTGTTTTGAAACGGTCTTTTTCTTGCATATACACACTTTTCACTAAGTCAATGATACTATGGAAAGGAGTTTATCTTATAATGAATAAAAAATTAACTATAGGAGTTGGAATTATGTCGGCAGTAAGCTTGATATCACAAACCTTTGCAGTGGCACGGACAACATCAAGGGAAGCACCCGAGGTAATAACGGACACGGCATATATGTTTCCTGCGTTTTCCAACGGTAAGGTGCTTTTGAATAAAAGACAGAACAGACTGCCTGCCATGGGTTGGAACAGCTGGAATCCTTTCGGAAGCGCAAATACGGAGGCTCTTACAAAAGCTCAGGCTGACGCGCTGGTTGACCTTGGACTGGCAGATCTCGGTTATAAATATGTAGTGCTTGATGACGGCTGCTATAAGAGCACGCGTGACAGCGACGGCAGGCTTTCAAACAACACAACAAAATTTCCAAATGGTTTTAAGGCTCTCGGGGATTATATTCATGACAAGGGACTTAAATTTGGTATGTATAACGACATCGGCACGAATTTGTGTGCCGGTGACGCTGTCGGAACCGCCGGATATGAGGACATCGATGCAAAAACATATAAGGAATGGGGTGTCGATTTTCTTAAGGTGGATAACTGCTATTATTTATGGGATAACGCAACATTTTCAAATGGGGAGAATGTTCAGTATGTATATGCGCCTAAGATAAGGGCAATAACCGTAAGCGGCGTGAATAATTTTTCGCAGACACTCAGCGCTGTTTCGGACGGAACACTTTCAGGGAGCGGAGCGATTAAAAGCATCAGTGGTGATTATGTTAATTACATAGGCACAAAGGACGGCACAAATGTGGGAGTGTCACCGGTGGGAGATGTCTGGAGCGAGTTGCGCTTTACGGTAACGGTGCCGGAAGCGGGAGAATACAGCATGGTTGTAAATTACGCGTCAGGCACGGAGGTAGGAACGGGACGATGGCTTCAGATAGCAGTGGGAGAGCCTGAGAATGAAATAAGATATTATGATGATTTTCTTCCCGGGACGGACAACTCGTCTGCCTTTGCTGATTCAGAGATCATAAAGATTAAGCTTAATGAGGGAAGCAACGTCATACGGTTGATGAACCACAGACGTCAGGAAAATACATTGCAGTCGTATGCGGCGCTTCTGGACGGTCTGAACAAATATGACCCGAATCATGATACAGTGCTTTCAATATGCGAATGGGGAAAAACGCAGCCGCAGAGCTGGGGCTATAAGGTCGGAAATTCATGGAGAATATTAAACGATATAACCTTCTCTGTAGGAGTAAACGGAAGCGCGGCATGGGATTCGACCAATACCGCAAGCATCGCGTCACAGTATAACAAGGCGGTTATAATGGATGAGTCCGCAGGTCTTGACAAGGGCTGGAACGATCCTGATATGCTTGTTGTGGGTATGAATGGGATTACAAATATTATGGGTAAAACTCATATGTCAATGTGGTGTATGATGAACTCGCCGCTTATGATAGGTCTTGATTTAAGGAATGTGAAAAAGGGCGATGACAACTGGAACATACTTGCCAACGAGGATATTATAGCGCTCAATCAGGACCCGCTGGGAGTACAGGCAAAGAGAATTTACAGCTCTGTTTTAAGCGGGAGTCCCGATACAACCTATACCGAAAATAATAACCGTGTTGATATTCTCGCAAAACCGCTTGCAAACGGTGATGTGGCGCTGTCATTTATCAATATGAGCAAAAGCGCAGATCCAAAAGCATATTCGGTAAGTGTTGATGAGATTATATCATTTATCGGAGCAAAAATGACAGACAGCGCTGCCTTTAAAAACACCGAAGGTTATATTGTAAAGGATTTATGGACAAAGGAAGAAGCTCTTAATACCGACGGAAATTTCATAGTTAGCGGTCTTGACGGCTGTGACAGCGTAACAATAAGAATTTCACCGCTATCAGATGATTACAGAGAGGACGGGAATTATCTTGTCAATATAAGCAGTGACGGCAATATTAATTTTGATGTTGCAAATTTAAACAAAGAGAAAAAGACAGTTCAGCTTTTCGCGGTGAGCCATGCTGCTGACGGTAAGCTTGATAAGGTATTCTGCAAAAAAGCGGATATAGAGCCGCTTTCAGCTGTAAGCATAAGCTCAGATGCGGATTTCGGTGATGAACAAACAAAGATAAGCGCTTATGTCTGGGATGAAAATATGCGTCCTCTTTCGGAAACAAAAACCTTTGTTTTAAACGAACCGCCAAAATGGAGTATTTTGCGCGAAAACAGAGCGAATTACACTGTAAATTCAGCATCAAGCGTTACAATAATGACACAAAGCGGTGATTTGTGGGGTAAGTCCGACAACAACGGCACCGCAAAAAATATGTATCTTATTGTTGTGCCGGAGGATATTGCGGACAGCTTTACCGCTGAGGTCACGGTAAAATGCAGACCGGGCGTAGACTATCAGAGAGCCGGACTTATAGCGTATGCCGGAGACGGAGACAATGTAACAGTAATGCGCAGATTCCACAGCGCTTATAACGGAAATGTGTTCATGACTACGATGAATACGGCAGGCATAGCCGGCCCGGAAAATATATATACCGCAGATAACGGAGGCGAGGAATGTAAATTAAGGCTGACAAAGTCCGGCTCGGAATTCAGAGGATATTTCAGCGTTGACAACGGTGTGACATGGAATGAGCTTGAAACAAGAATCCAGTCAAATATTGCAAATGCCGAAAACTTTAAAATAGGCTTTTATGCGTCAAACGGAGAGTATGAGGCTGATTCCGTGCCGGTAACGTTTGAAAACTTCACTCTTAACGGAAGAGTTCTGAGCTTTGATGACGGCTCGTTGTATGATGAAGAAGCTGTGACAAATGAGCAGTTTGTGACAATGCTTGTACAAAGCAGTTCCGGAGTAGCGGAGTGCGTTGACGGACAGGACTATATGGAATGGGCGCTTAGCAATAATATAATAACAGATTCGGAAACGGAAAATGCTGACGAACCAATTACGCGTCAGTCTGCGGCAAGAATTATTCATGAAATGCTTGTCAGGTATTATAATGAGCCGGACGATGTGAACTGGACGGAAGCGGAGGCGCTTGCAGATCTGTATGATTGCCATACCTGCGTTATGCATATAGCGCAGGTTTACGTCAAGGGCATCATGACAGGCTATGGCGACGGTCTCTTTCACGGCACGGATAAGCTAACCGTCGGTGAGGCGGCAGCAGCAATTAAGCGGCTTACTGAGCCTTCACTGCGTACTGTGCCGCAGATAACAGAGGACGGCGAGGACTTGGTAACGCTTGCCGAGGCATATGAAATGATGAAAAACGGCGCAGTGCTTGTAGATGTGCGTCCGGCAGAGGATTATGCCGAAGGACATATAAAGAGCAGTGTTTCCATACCGATAGATAATATTATAGCTGACCCGAAAGCCGCTTTTGCGGGATTTACTCCAGAAGATACAATTATAGTGTACTGCCGAATGGGAACGAACAGCCGCAGAGCTGCCCGTATATTAAACGAAGCAGGTTATATCAATGTGTGGGATCTCGGCGGTATTGAGGGCAAGGATTACGAGCTTACAGCAGAATAAAAAGTCGGAATAAAGCATATATCTGACGTAAGGCCTGACGGGGGAATATTATATCCCGGCAGGCTCTTTTGCTGTCTTATTCAGAATACACCCGAAAACAAGTTGATTTTGATAATTTACTTAAATCAGATTAAGTTGTATAATTTTAATAATAGAATGAAAGGAGTCAGCAAGTCAGTTATGAAAAATATATTTAAGTATATGATGATGACAGCAGTTGTCACAGTTCTGTTTCAGGCAATGTCCTTGGTATGCGTTGAAGCAGGAAATACAATAGAGTGGCGGAATGCCGTGACTGAAAATTATGATGAGGGCGCGCGGCTTGAATATACGGTGTATGACGCATGGGACAGCGCATCGGTCAGTCTCAAAAGCTCCTGCCCGAATGATGACGCGAGCGAATGGAATATAAACGGCGTGGAGTATATGGGCGTAAATTACGGCGGCACACCTACAGGCGGAATTAAAACGAATATTACAAAGTATGTAGAGAGCGGCGATCGGCTGAGGGTGTCGTTTGAATACCGTTCGGGCTATATGGGAATACATCCGTTTATTGAGGTGAAACATTCCGACGGCAGCACGGTGCAATATCAACTCGGAGACTCACCGAACTCGGATGTCTGGCGCGGATATGCCAGTGCCGAAACGGAGCCGGTAGTATTTGGTGAGGCGGACAGCGTGTGTCTTGTTATTATGAATGAAACGGGCTTCTGGCATATACGCTCGCTCCTGATTGAACGGTACGGAGCAGAACTGAAAAGGGATTTTCTTTCGGGACTTGTGATTAACGGGCTTGACGATGAATACCGTCTCAGAGACGGAACAATTCAGATAAGCGGTACGGCGCGAAAGGACGCCGTGCTTTATGCGGCGCTGTACAGTGATGAAAGACTCAGCGAGGTAAAGACGCTTAATGCCTCGGGCGATTTCAATATAAGCATGGACTGCGGCGGCGCGGACACTCTGAAGCTGTTTGCATGGGATGAAAGCATGGCGCCGTATATTGAAAATCTGAAAGTAAATTCGGAGGGAACCGGAAATTATCAGACGGAGGCTCAGTCAATGAAGGAAAAATATAAAAATGATTTTCTGATAGGAAATATTTATAATACAAAAAATCTGTTCGGCGCGGATAAGGAAATGCTTCTGAAGCATTTTAACGTCATAACAGCGGAAAACCTGATGAAGCCGGAGGTTATCGCGCCGGAAAAAGGCGTGTATAACTGGAATGACGCGGATATGATGGTGGATTTTGCGGAGGCGAACGGGCTGGAAGTTATCGGACATACTCTTGTATGGCATCAGCAGACACCTGACTGGCTGACAACCGGCACACAGGCGGAGGTCTATGAGCAGATGCGTGATTATATCCATACTGTTGTCGGACGGTATAAGGGAAGAGTAAAGGGCTGGGATGTTGTAAACGAGGCAGTCCGTGACAATATCAGTGAAATGCCAACAAAATGGACTACATATATCAGGAAGGATTCTGAAGTAAGCGGCTCAAAATGGTACCGCGCGCTTAATGACGCGGAGTATATATACAATGCGTTTGTTTACGCGCACGAGGCGGATCCGGACGCGGAGCTTTACTATAACGACTACAATCTGGATTCACCGTACAAGCGGGAGGCGGCAGCGCTTCTGGTGAAGCATATTAATGATAAATATAAGACTGAATATAATACGGACGAAAATCTTGTGGATGCTATCGGAATGCAGTCGCATTATCATCTCAAAACAGACGTAAACGAGGTGAGAGCCTCGATCGCGCGTTTCAGGGAAATCGGTGTTAAGGTGAATATTTCCGAGCTGGACGTCTGCCTTGTGGAGGTAGCGGATAACGGTCTCGGAGATACATCAACGGATATCACTCTGACGCCTTCACTGGAAACACGTCAGGCGGCGAAATATGCGGAGCTGATGAGTATTTATAAGGCAAATTCGGATATTATTGACCGTGTGACCTTCTGGGGCTACAGCGATGCGGCAAGCTGGAGATCGGCGCAGTATCCTTTGATGTTCAACGGAGATTTTACTCCTAAAAAGGCATATTATGCCATTATGGAGCCGGAATTATACAGATAGTATTGCTTACCTCCGGTGGTTTAAATTTTCTTTAATTTAATAATTTACCTGCCCCCTGTTTTGTGATAAAATACTAATGGAGAGCTTACAACATAATACAGGGGGTTAGAGAAAATGTACAAAGCTTTGTTTGCAGATGATGAACCGTATATAATTGAGGGACTGAATATTCTGGCGGATTGGGAATCTATGGGGATTGAAGTTATCGGAGCCGCGGAGGACGGTGAAGATGCGTATTCAATCATTATGGATAAAAAGCCGGATATTGTTATAGCAGATATCAATATGCCCAATATGGATGGGCTGGAGCTTCTGAAAAAATGCCGTTCACAAATGAAGAATCCGCCGGAATTTTTAATGCTGACCGGCTTCAGTGAGCTGAGCTATATTAAAAAGGCAATGAAATACGGCGCAGCCGGCTATCTGTTAAAGCCGATAAACCGGGAGGAGCTTAATGAGCATATAGAACTGGTATTGGCAAATATCGCAAAAAAGAATGAGCTTGAATCGGAAACGGATGAGCTGATAGACTATATTGCCCATGATCTGTTTATGCGGCTGCTGTTTGATGAATGTGATCAAAAGCTGATAAACCGTATCCGGTTCTTTTTGGGCATGGACGCGGTGGAGGAATACGTTTCTCTTACATTGTTTGCCGTTAAAGAGAATGCGGGCGCAGAGGGGACGGAGCGGGTGCTTGAAAAAATCAGATCGGTTCCGAGTGTGAACAGAATCGGGGTGTTTGACGCAGGCTTTTCATTTGCCGCGTGGATTGCACCTCGAAAATCTGAAGCGGAGCTTACCTCTGTGGCGCAGGAGCTTATGACAGAGCAGACGGTAGAAAGCATTATTATTATGTCACCACAGAAGCCGGAAAAGCTTTCTGCAGTCATGGCAAACCTTGTACGGGACAGACAGCAGGGCTTTTTTACTGAAAAGCTGTACAATTATTACAACAAATGGTCGGTAACGGAGTCCACCGATGAAGACAGCGGCGATATTTCCGAGGTTCTGAATCAAATTCGTGAGGGTAAGCTGAAGGATGCCGAAGGACTGGTCGAAAAAAAGTTTTTCGGTATGCTTCAAAGAAAGCTGCCGCTCAGGCGGATAAGGGGATTTGCAGCATCAGTGATGGTTGAGCTGTATAAATATATACAGCGCATCGGTATGGATTGCAGCGAGGATTTTAATGTGTATTCGTACCGGATTTCAAAGGCTGTATATTCCGGTGAGATTTGTGAAATCTGTAAGAACATTTTACACAGAATGGATGAGCGCACAAAAAAGGAAAAATCAATTTCCGACTTCACAAACGCGCTCGATTACATAGAGAAAAATTATAAGAATAATATTACGCTTCTGGAAATCGGAAAAGCGATTTATGTAAAGCCTGCGGTAGTAAGTAAAATCGTAAAAAATGCAACGGGCATGAAGTTCAGTGATTATCTGAACAGTCTCAGAATGAAAGAGGCGTGCAGGCTGATTTCAAAAACAGATATGACAATTGCGGGTATTGCGGCAGAGGTAGGCTACGGCGATTATGCATATTTTGCCAATAAATTTAAAATGTCTACCGGCTGTCTGCCGTCGGAATACAGAAAGCGGGTGAGGCAGAGTAAATGAAGCACTCAAGGATTATCAGAATATTGGATAACCGCTCACTGCTGATGAAATTCGTGCTGATTTTTGTTTTGTGTGTAATGGTACCGATTATATATTCCGGAATACATTATACAACTATCACAAATAATTGGATCATGGGCAGCGAGCTGGAAAACCTCGAACGTGAAAATGGCAGAATAAGGGAGGAAATCTCACAGCAGTTTACAACCGCGTTAAGCAATGCCAATGTTATTCTTGCAGACTCGAATATATCAGGTATTATCAGTAAAAGCTACAGTGGTGAGAGAGAATTTTACAACAGCTTTGTAGACGGAGGAATGAAGGGATATTTCAATCGGTATCTTTCACTTGATGACAGCTTTATATCAATGACAATTTTTACTGATAATTATACAATTACAGATTGCGACGTATTTGAAAAGCTCGGTGAAATTCAGAAAAACACGCTGTGGTATCAGGAGATGAAGGACAGCGGCAAAAGGGTTACTGTTGTTCCCGATATATACAACGGCTATCACGGTCAGGTTGACAATAAAACTATCAGTGTTATTGAGCGAGAACGTTACATCGGTGAAAACGGCAGTATATACGGATATATCAAAATTGACATGAATCTGGCAAAGCTTGCAAGAAAGCTGGATAATAAGAACAGTTCCATGACATTTTATCTATATAATGATACATACAAATGCTATATTGATCCGGTAAAAAAGCAGCTGTTCACATATGACGGCAGTGAAACGGAAAAAGCAGATAAGAAGGTATTTACTGTTGATGATAAGCTCAGCAGCGGCGAATATCTTTCGGGCTGGCGTGTCGCCGGAGTATGTAATTTAAGCGAAATACAGCGGCAGTGCAGACACAATACAATATCTACAATACTGGTTTGTTCGGCATTCGGACTGCTTGCCCTGCTTCTGGTCTATCTGATTTATTGCTCAAATACGAGGAGAATAGAGCTTTTAAAGACCGGCATGAAGGACATGGTAAATGAAAAATTCAATAAGATTACCGATGATCCGGGCAGGGATGAAATTGCAGAGCTGATACACGCTTATAACTATATGACAGACAGAATGAGTACACTGATCAATGATGTATATAAGCTTGAAATGAAAAACAGCAGCATGGAGGCGGAGAGTGTCAAGGCTGAATTGAAATATTTACAGAGCCAGATAAACCCTCATTTCATATTTAACGTATTAAGCGCTATGCAGATTGAGGCGTTAAAGAATAACTGCGACGAGCTTGCAGAACAGATTTACGGTCTTGCAAGGCTTATGCGGCGCATGATTGACTGGACGGATGAGTTCAGACCCCTTTCTGAGGAATTTGATTTTATCAGGGTGTATCTGGAGCTTGAAAAGTTCAGGTTCCGCGATAAATTTACATATGTGATCAATGCCGATTCCAGGGCTCTTTCGCATGAACTGCCTATAATGCTGGTTCAGCCGCTGATTGAGAATTCATGCAGGCATGGTCTGCAGGGAAAGAAGGGATTAAGAGAAGTGGCTTTAAGCGCCTCGGAAACAGACGGGATACTTATTATTATAGTAGAGGACAACGGAAAGGGTATCAGCAGCGCCGACCTAAAAAAAATCAATGAGAGCTTTGAGCAAAAGGATTTTGAAGGCCATGTGGGGCTTAAGAATGTTCGTCGGCGGCTTAAGCTGTATTTTGGCGATAAGGCAGATATGCAGGTTAATTCCGAGGAAAATAAATGGACCCGGATTACGATCAGAATATCAGTGAAATAAGCAGAAATATATGAGGTGAAAATTAATGTACAAGGTTTTGATAGCTGATGATGAGCAGCGCATACTTGAAGGGTTGCAGTTAATTATTGATTGGAAAAAACACGGATTTGAAATCTGCGCCTGCGCAGAATCCGGTGACGAAGCGCTGGCACTGTTTGAAAAATATCAGCCGGATTTTGTACTCTTTGACATTTGTATGCCGATTTACACCGGTGTGGAGCTGGCAAGGCTTCTGCGCGAACGCGGCTACGAGAATGACATAGCTCTTTTGACAGGCTACAGTGAAACGGAATTTGCGCGTCAGGCAATAAAATATAGGGTGAAATATTACTTCAATAAGCCGATTAATGCCGAGGAGATAGAAACGGCGCTTGAGGATGTCCGCTCTGAGCTTGACAAAAAGAAGATGCTCAGTATCGAATATTGGGAGGATTTCCTGCCTGATGAGGCTGTGATGAAAAAGCTTCAGACAGGGGAGGATATTAATTTCGGTTCCCTGATAGAAACAGCGGACAGGGTTGTAAGCTGTATCAAAAATCGTGACAAGGACGGCATCGAACATTATATTGACTGTGCAATGCTTGAAAGCATGGAATATGAGGAATCCGAAAGCGTGATCAATATCTTCAGCGCGTATCTTGAAACACAGATTTTACAGCTGATCCCGGAGGGCTATACAGACCCGTTTGAGGGTATTATGGACAGTGATTTTACGGTAAAGGAATCGGTCTGGGAGGTTAAGCCGCTGCTTATGGACATCTGTGTTAAAACCATGTGGATTGTCAAGGAATCAGACCCGAATGCGGATACAAGCTTTGACTCCGTTGAAAAATATCTGAAGGAGCATTACAAGGAAGAGATTGTGATAAAGGATATCGCGAAAATATTTCATATGAATCACGTCTATCTGGGAGTCGCTTTTTCACGCAAGACAGGGATGAGCATCAAGACATATGTCCATTCTCTCCGCATGAAGGAGGTTGAGCGGCTGATACGGGAGACGGATATGTCGCTTAAAAATATTGCCTATGAAGTGGGCTATAACAATTATAATAATTTTTTTACATGGTTTGAAAAAATTTTTGGAACGACTCCGGAGGAGTATCGCAAAAATTTGAATAAATGAAAGATGGAGGTATCACAATGAAAAAGAGAGCTGCAGTTGCTGCGCTGTCGCTTGCGGCAGTCCTTGCCGGAACAGTACCGGGCGCTCCGGTTCTGGCAGAGCAGAATTTTGAACTGTTAAACTTTGATTATGATGACACGGTTTATTTTCAGCCAAACGGCAAGGGTACAGTATCGCTTTATGACAAAGAGGGTCATTCCGGTACGCGTTCCGTTAAGGTGGAAAAACGGTCAATGCCGGAGGACGGCGCAAAGTTGGAATTGGAGCTGAGCGGGGAGAGTACGGTTTATAACGTATCTATGTATGTTAAGTCGTCAACGGCTCAGAAGCTGACCGCGGAGCTGGGAGGCAAAAAGGTAAATTCCGCTAATCTTCCGGCAGATACATGGACAAAGATAGAAGGCAGCGTTGTATATGAAGGTCAGAGTACAGAGCTTGTTATTTACGGCACAGACACTAATGCAGACTTTCTGATAGATGATGTTTCAATACTTGCCGAAGGACAGGTGCTTACAACTCCGTATGCGCCGGAGGGCGTTAATATGTTTGAGGACGGAGGCTTTGAAAGCGGCGGAGCAGGCGTATTTGAAGCGCGCGGCTGTACGAATACTGTAACAGAAAAGGCGGCGCACAGCGGGAAATACGGCATGAGTGTAACCGACCGCGCGGAGGATTGGAACGGAATACAGGTAAACATAAAGGATTTATTGATACAAAACGCAAATTATGAGGCGTCGGCATGGATAAAGATCGACAGTACAGAGGCGGTTACTGCGGAATACTATTTACAGCTTGAAATCGCGTCTGAGGGAGGCAGTACAGAGTATCCTTCTGTGGCAAAGATAACGGCGCAATCGGGGGAATGGACGCAGGTTACGGGAGTTTTCTCGACTGCG